>JAEVZU010000297.1 GCA_023392075.1 Bacillota bacterium
GCTGAGATATTTTGGCAATTTTCGAGGAGGATGGACGCAGCCTTGCTGACGCAAGGCAAGGACGACGACAAAGAAAAGTGGCAAAATAGCCGGCGTGAGGCGTGTTATACATTGTCAATAGAGGGTAGTAATATTTGAAATATTTGATTAAGATTTACATTTAAGTAGGGGGGATAATATTTATATCGCCCTTACTTCTATGTTATACACCATTAAACCTGTATGAAATAAGGGGGAAATGAATTGGATAATTTTTTACAGCAGGTGATTAACGGAATATCCCTAGGTAGTATATATGCCCTGATAGCATTGGGTTACACCATGGTTTACGGAATAATAAAACTAATAAATTTTGCACATTGTGATGTGTATATGCTTGGTGCATACATCGGTTATTTCTGTATGACCTCATTAAAATTAGGCGTATTTCCGTCCCTGGTTATTGCAATGCTGGCATGTACAATTATTGGAGTTTTAATTGAGAGAATTGCGTACAAGCCATTGAGAAATGCAACCAGAATAGCGGTTCTGATCACTGCAATAGGTGTTTCCCTGTTCCTTGAATACGGAACTATGAAAGTCGTAACGGCAAATGTTCGTGCATATCCTCCAATGACAGGCTGGCTGGCTCAAAGCTTCAAGGTTGGGAATATGATGATTACGGCACAGCAGATATTAATAGTAGCAAGCACTATTGTGTTAATGGCTTTACTTCAGTTCATAGTTAAAAAGACAAAAATGGGAAAGGCTATGAGAGCAGTTTCACTGGATAAGGACGCTGCGGAATTGATGGGGATAAACGTTAATTCAACCATCTCCTTTACGTTTGCTCTGGGTTCGGCGTTGGCCGGGGCAGCAGGTGTGCTGGTTGGTATATATTATAATTCCATAGATCCGCTAATGGGTGTAATTCCCGGACTCAAGGCTTTCGTCGCCGCCGTTTTCGGAGGTATCGGAATAATTCCAGGGGCTATGATTGGCGGATACTTTATCGGAACAGTAGAAGTTTTCGTATCTGGATATGGTAACTCATTATATAAAGATGCAGTTGTATTTGCAATCCTTATAATTATTCTTATTGTTAAGCCGGCCGGACTGCTTGGCAAAAATACCAAGGAGAAGGTGTAACCATATGAAAAATATATTTAAACAAAAAGCCCTTCAAAAATTTATTTCGATTTTAATTACGTATGCAGCAATTCAAGGCTTGATAACGGTCGGTATAATTGATGATTATTGGCAGGCCACTCTTGCTACCATTTGTATAAATATAATCCTTGCTGTAAGTTTGAACCTCATAACAGGCTTTACGGGACAATTTTCACTGGGACATGCCGGCTTCATGTCAATAGGAGCGTATGTATGTGCAATAATCACAATCAATAATCCTACTACTGTCGGATTTATTGCAGGAATAATTGCCGGAGCCATTGCGGCTGCATTGGTTGGTGCCGTTGTTGGTCTTCCTACACTTAGATTGCGCGGCGATTACCTTGCCATTGCAACCCTGGGTATGGCCGAAATAATTAAAATTATCTTCCTGAATTTGAAAATTACCAATGGTGCCGCCGGACTTCAGGGTATTCCGCAGTTTGTAAACTGGACCTGGATGTTTTTATTCACTGCAGGTACCATAGTAATAATTGCAAATTTCTTGAAATCTTCCCACGGACGTGCCTGCATCTCAATCCGCGAGGATGAGATTGCTGCCGAATCCATGGGTGTAAATACAACAAAGTACAAGGTGATTTCATTTACTTTAGGTGCGTTTTTTGCAGGAATAGCAGGCGGAATCTACGCATCCTATTTCTATTTCCTGAAACCGGACATGTTTGGATTCCTCAAGTCTGTGGACGTGCTGGTTATAGTAGTTCTTGGAGGACTGGGAAGCATTTCCGGTTCAATAATAGCTGCAGTATTGCTGGCTATTATATCTACTTTGTTACAGTCATTTTCAGACGAACGTATGATAATATACGCATTGCTGCTGATTATATTAATGCTCTTCAGACCGCAGGGCTTAATGGGCTCAAAAGAAATTTCACTATCCATATTTAAAAAGCTGGGTCTCAAATCAAAACGCGGAAAGGAGGGGGTATAGATGGTAATTCTTTCAGTTAAGGATTTGACCAAATCCTTTGGCGGTCTGACTGCTGTTTCAAAGGTAAACCTTGAATTGCAGCAAGGTGAACTGGTAGGACTGATTGGCCCCAATGGAGCCGGGAAAACCACTGCATTCAATCTCCTTACAGGTGTTTATGAACCTACGACAGGCACTGTTACATTGACAAGGAACGGTGTATCAAAAGAAATACAAGGGTTAAAGCCCTATACCGTATGCAAGGACGGCCTGGCAAGAACCTTCCAGAATATTCGTTTGTTCAGGGATTTGACGGTTCTGGACAATGTCCGTATAGCTATGAATCAAAATGTAAAATACGGCTTGATATCTTCCTTCCTCCATCTCCCTTCATATGTCAAGGCAGAGAAGGAACTGGAGAAAAAAAGTATTGAGCTTTTAAAGATCTTCCATCTTGAGGGCAAGAAAGATGAGCTGGCAAAAAATCTGCCTTACGGAGAGCAAAGACATCTTGAAATTGTCAGGGCTCTTGCGACAGAACCGTCTGTACTCCTGCTGGACGAACCTGCCGCAGGTATGAATCCGGCTGAAACCGCGCAGCTGACAGACTTGATAGAGTCTATAAGAAAACAGTTCAATCTGACAATTTTACTTATAGAACATGATATGTCACTGGTTATGAAAATCTGCGAAAGGATTTATGTACTTGACTACGGGCAGATAATTGCCAATGGCACACCTGAAGAAATAAAGTCAAATAAACGGGTTATTGAAGCATACCTGGGAGAGGAGGTCGACAATGCTTGAAATTAAGAATTTAGATGTTCATTTTGGTGTAATTCATGCATTGAAAGACATTTCGCTAACCGTTAATCAGGGAGAAATAGTAACTTTGATAGGTGCCAACGGTGCCGGCAAGACAACAACTCTTCGTACAATTTCAGGATTAAAGAAACCTACTAAGGGTTCAATAATTTTTGAAGGCAGGGATATTTCTTCAATATCGCCTCAGGATAGAGTTAAAATGGGCATATGCCAGGTTCCGGAGGGAAGAAGGGTTTTTTCAACAATGACCGTTCTGGAAAATCTCGAACTGGGCGCATACCTCAGAAAGGATAAGGCACAAATCGGCAAGGATCTGAAAATGGTATATGAACGCTTTCCGATTCTTGAAAAAAGAAAGAAACAGGCAGCTGGAACACTCTCAGGCGGAGAGCAGCAGATGCTTGCAATGGGACGTGCATTGATGAGCAGTCCGAGAATGCTGTTTCTGGACGAACCCTCCATGGGTCTGGCACCGCTGTTTGTTAAAGAAATTTTTGACATAATAAAAAGCATAAATCAGGCCGGTACTACCATATTATTAGTTGAGCAGAACGCAAGCATGGCACTCCAGATAGCGCACAGAGCATATGTAATGGAAACCGGTTCCATAGTACTGTCGGGTACCGGAGCCGAATTAATGCAGAGTGATGAAATAAGAAAAGCGTATCTGGGCGGTTGACCATATTGTTTTTTCATTACTATTTTAGTGTGCGCAAAGCGCACATGGCCAATTAACCTCCTTTATTCGCCTTATAGCGGAAGAGGAGTGAACCAAAATTTTATTTTGTGGCCGCTATGCGGTCAAAGCCATAAAATGGCTTGGGAGGCTAATATGTTTGTTAAAAACAAAATGACTTCAAATCCTTTTACTATTTCACCGGCACAGACAATCCCCGATGCTCAGGAAATAATTAAAAATAACGGCATCAAGCGTCTGCCTGTTGTTGACAATGGTAAGCTGGTCGGCGTAGTATCGAGAGGGGATATTGTCAAAGTTTCTCCATCAAAAGCGACAGCCTTGAGCATGGGTGAAATAACCTACCTGCTTGCAAAGACAAAAATAAGCAGTATAATGTCAAAGAATCCTGTAACCGTATCTCCCAATGCTCTTCTGGAGGAAGCAGCACTACTGATGAGGGATAATGACATAGGATTTCTTCCTGTTGTAGACAATGAAAAGCTGGTAGGCATTATTACCGAAGGTGACATATTTGATTCCTTTATAGAACTCCTTGGTTTCAGAGAGCCCGGTACCAGAATGACCATTGAGGTTGACGATGCTCCGGGTATGCTGTCTATGATCACAAGTACATTTGCAAAATTCAATGCCAATATAACCCATGTGGCAGTATACAGCAGTGCTTTCGGAAAGAGCAATGTGGTTATAGGAACAAATTCGCTCAATACCACCGAGATTGAGAAATATATTGCAGAACAAGACTGCAGGATAATTTATAAGCTGCAGAACAAGTAATAAACATTCTTTAAAGAATATTTATAAAAATTAAAGTGTATATCCCTCCGGATATATGCTTTTATTTTTTTAGTTTAAAAATAATTTTAAAATGTGTGTTAAATATTTCATAAAACCTATTGACATTTGGGCTATCTCATACTATACTTTTTATAACATATAAAACATATATGATTAATCATTTTAATAGGAATTTGTATTTATTCCAAGTCAATTACTATCGGCTGAAAGCATAATTCGCCTGAAAGGCGAAGGTTTTGAACCGTAATTGACTTTGGTAATATGATTTATAAGGAGCATCAAATATAAGTTCCGCACAATTTCGTGAAGGTGGTGCTGAAGTGGGTATAGCTCAGGATAATCAGTCAAAAGTACCAATCTCAAAAGATGATTTAGAGAAATTATACGAAATGGCAAAGACTCTGAAATATGGCTCCATAACACTTGTATTTCAGGATGGCAGGCTCATTCAGATTGAAAAGAATGAGAAGGTAAGGGTTAAATAATTACATATTAATCGAATTTATTCAAATAAGTTAGTTGACTAAAGATATTAGAGACTAAGTTAAGCCGAAACAGGCTTTGCTTGGTCTTTTTTGTTATCTGCCGTTACCCTGCTGCTGAAGTCTGTATGTATAACTATCTAAAAAAAATTTAGTTTTAAAGAGGTGGTATTTTGTGGGAATTAATGCTTTAAATGGTTCTGTTGCGAAAACAGAAGAAAACTTCGATCATTTGGTTAGGAAACACCCCTGTTTCAGCGGTGAAGCTCACTTTAAGTATGGACGCTTACACCTGCCCGTCAGTCCTGCTTGCAACATTCATTGTAAATTTTGTAAAAGAAGCTTAAATAAAACTGAGAACAGACCGGGAGTAGCAAGTAAGGTTCTGAATCCCCAGGAAGCTCTGAATACGGTTGAAAAGGCCCTCTGGCTGTGCCCTGATATAACAGTTGTGGGAATAGCCGGACCGGGTGATACTCTTGCAACAACAAGTGCACTTGAGACTTTCGAACTGATAGATAAAAAGTATCCCCAATTGATAAAATGCCTGAGTACCAATGGTCTTATGCTGTACGAATATGCCCAGAGGATAGTTGATGCTGGTGTAAGGACGATTTCTGTTACTGTAAATGCAGTTGATGCTGAAATATTAAAGGATATATGTTCAGGGATAGTTTATAAGGGTAAATACCTCGAGGGCAGAGAAGGTGCTCAAATTCTGATAAACAAGCAGCTGGAGGGTATCAGAAAAATAAGTCATTCAGGAGTTACTGTGAAAATCAATACTGTTCTGATACCGGGAATCAACCTGCAGCATATTGAAGAGATAGCCAAAGTAACTTCGGAGGCAGGGGCTTCGGTTATGAATATCATACCTTTGATACCCCAAAATGAGCTGATCAGTTACAGAGCACCGGATTGTAATGAATTGAACAGTTCCAGGGTAATTGCAGAGAAATATCTTCAGGTTTTCAGGCATTGCCAGCAGTGCCGTGCAGATGCCTGCGGGATTCCGGGAAAGGGAAAGGATCTGGCCGAACTGCTTTATGATCAGCCCTTGCAAACCTTTTCACACGGATAGAAGGAGGTCATTATGTCTTACAAAATAGCAGTTGCCAGCAGTGATGGCAAGGTTGTGAATCAGCATTTCGGCCACAGCAGACAGTTTATCATCTTTGAAGTTTCCGATTCCGGGGAATGGGACTTTAAGGAGATCAGAAGCACCATACCTCCATGCAGCTCCGGAGAGCACAGTGAATCAGCCCTGGAGCAGGTAATAAGAGAATTATCGGACTGCAGCGTAGTTGTAGTTTCCCAAATAGGTTATGGTGCGGAACAGGCACTGGGCAATGCCGGAATAAGGGCTTATGTCATTCCCGATTTGATTTATACGGCATTAAATAAAGTTATTACTTCACTTATCCACTCAAAGGAGACAGTGAACAAATAAATTGTAAAAGGCTTTTCAATACTATTTATATCGCTGCACGGCAGCGGAACGGAGGAGTAAAATGGCTAAAAAGATCAAGCAGATAGCGATTTATGGTAAAGGGGGTATAGGAAAGTCAACTACAACTTCAAATATCAGTGCGGCTCTTTCTGCAGCAGGATACAAGGTAATGCAGTTCGGCTGCGATCCTAAAAGTGATTCTACCAATACCCTTAGAGGTGGAAATTATATACCTACCGTATTGGATACCTTGCGTGAGAAAAATTCAGTCAAGGCACATGAGGTTATTTTTGAAGGCTTCAATGGAATCTACTGTGTAGAGGCCGGCGGACCCGCACCTGGTGTAGGCTGTGCCGGAAGAGGAATAATTACGGCGGTACAGCTGTTCAAGCAGCAGAATATATTTGAGGAACTGGACCTGGATTATGTAATATACGATGTTCTCGGCGATGTTGTCTGTGGAGGATTTGCAGTTCCCATCAGGGAAGGCATTGCCGAACATGTATTTACGGTTTCCTCAGCCGACTTCATGGCAGTATATGCCGCAAATAACCTTTTCAAAGGAATACACAAATATTCAAATTCAGGCGGGGCACTGCTTGGAGGGGTTATTGCAAATTCAATAAATGCTCCCTATGCCAAAGATATTATAGATGATTTTGTAAAGCAGACAAATACCCAGGTGGTTGAATATGTGCCCCGGTCGGTTACTGTTACACAAAGTGAGCTCCAGGGAAAGACAACAATTGAAGCAGCTCCTGACTCAAAGCAGGCACAGGTGTATAAATCACTTGCGGCTAAAATCGCCGGACATGAACAGTCAAAGGTTCCGGCACCGCTTGAGGTTTCCGAACTCAGAGCCTGGGCTGCAAAATGGGGAGATTATCTGCTGGCGCTGGAAACCGGAGAAGTTAGAACCGAAGCGGCAGGTAATCTGTAATATATTTTCAGGTATGTGTTAGTACAATATGCAGAATATTGTACCAGCAGTCTGTAACATCCATATTCATACATTGCCGGCGGTTAAATTTTCCCTGCCGGACCAGATATATGTTTTAGATATTACAGACCACCAGTATTTAAGGAGGTCTTGTTGGTGAGTTCAGTTAATATAAAAAGTCCGGAAGTGCAAATCCGTGAAGTACGGTTGGGTTCAATAACAGGTTTTGAAGGTACGGCAGGTGAACTTGTTAATTGTGCAAGAGCGGGAAAGCTTCAGGACAGTACCAGGAGCTTCAGCCAATGTATGGGCTGCAGCTCGGGAAATGCCTTTTGCCAGCTTTCCATGATTAAGGATGCAGCCATTATCAATCATGCTCCGGTTGGCTGTTCGGGAGATTTCTTCGGTTTTAACTTTGTATACAGGGTAGGGCAGATGGAAAGAAACCTGCCACCCGCAATGGGAAGATATTTTAACACAAACATAGAGGAGAAGGATACCATATTCGGTGCCACAACCAAACTGAGAGAGACTGTCAAAGAGGTTTATGAGAGGGTAAGGCCAAATGCAATATTCATCACTACTTCATGTGCCTCAGCCATCATTGGTGATGATGTGGAATTCGTGGCTAACGATTTGACCGAAGAGCTGGGAATACCTGTGGTAGGCTGCTATTGCGAGGGCTTCAAATCAAAAATCTGGACCACGGGTTTTGATTCTGCATACCACTCAATAGTCAGAAAAATTGTCAAGCCGCCAAGAAAAAAGACCAATAAGGTAAATATAATAAACTTTTGGGGGAGCCAGATATTTGACCATATATTGAAACCTCTTGGGTACGAAGCGAATTATGTTGTTCCGTTCTCTACCGTAGCAGACCTTCAATATATTTCCGAAGCGGCAGCTACCATACAGATATGTCCCACACTGGGAACCTATATAGGTGCGGCACTTGAACAGGTATACGGTGTACCTGAAATCAAAGCCCCGCCCGCCTATGGCATACCCGGTACCGATGCCTGGCTTAGAGAGCTGGGCAAAGTACTTAACAGGGAAGCTGAAATTGAGGAATATATCAAAAAGGAGCATGCAAGGGTTTTGCCGCTTCTGGAGGAATACCGAAGAAAACTCCAGGGGAAAACTGCATACCTGACAGCCGGCGCAGCTCACGGTCATGCCCTGATAGCACTCTTAAGAGAACTTGGACTTCAGGTTCAGGGGGCTGCCATATTCCACCATGATCCCATATATGACAATGGTGATCCGACCTCAGATGCTTTGGCCCATGATGTCAACACCTATGGAGATGTTCATAACTACAATGTTTGTAACAAGCAGGCTTACGAACTTGTTAACATACTGAACAGAGTACGTCCTGACATAATGATAGCAAGACATGGGGGAATGACACTCTGGGGAGCAAAGCTCGGGGTTCCCACACTTTTAATAGGTGATGAACAGTTTGGCTTCGGATATCAGGGAGTGCTCAACTATGCCGAAAGAATACTTGAAACACTTGATAATAAAGAATTTGTAACAAATCTTGCAAAGCACAGCTCCATGCCATATACACAATGGTGGCTGGAGCAGAATCCATTCTCTTTCCTCGGAGGTAATGTTGATGTTGAAATTTATTGAGCAGCCCAGATATTCCTGCGCCATAGGGGCACAACAAACCGTTGTGGCCATAAAAAGAGGGGTACCCATATTGCATGCGGGTCCGGGCTGCAGCTCCAAGGTAAGCAGCCTTATCGGCCAGGGAGAGGGCTACGCAGGAGGAAATACCATTCCCTGCACAAACACCGGCGAAGCCGAGGTGGTGTACGGTGGTGAAGGAAGACTCAGAAATGTAGTTGACGGTGCTTTCAAGGTTATAGATGCCGATCTGTATGTTATACTCACAGGCTGTACCTCCGATATAGTGGGTGATGATGTGGGCAGGGTCACAGGTGAGTACCAGGCCCAGGGAAGACCTGTTGTTTATGCTGAAACGGGCGGCTTCAAAAGCAATAACTATGTCAGCCATGAAGTTGTTGTAAATGCCATCATAGATCAATATGTTGACGTTCACAACAAGGGCGGGAATATACGGAAAGGTCTTGTAAATGTATTTGCCACCGTTCCCTACCAGGATCCCTACTGGAATGGAAACCTGGAAGAGATCAAGCGTATTCTTGAAGGAATAGGCCTGACGGTAAACATACTTTTCGGAAATGAATCGGGAGGTGTGTATGAATGGAAAACCATTCCCGATGCCGAATTCAATATTTTGATCAACACCTGGACCGGGCTTGGAATAGTAAGGCATCTCGAGGAAAAATACGGAACACCGTATATGCAGTTTCCATATCTCCCCATAGGGGGAATAGAGACAACCAGATTTTTAAAGCAGGTTGCCGGGTTTGGTGAGCTGAACGGGGAAAAAGTTGATGCCTTTATTCAAAAGGAAGAGGAAAAATATTATTCGTTTATTGAGAGAACTGCCGACTTCATGCTTGAATTCAGATACGGAATTCCCAGAAGGTTTTATACCATATTGGATGCCGCCTATTCCATAGGTTTCTCCAAGTTTCTTTTAAGTGAACTTGGTATTATTCCGGCAAAACAATATGTGATCGACGATACACCTGAGGAATTCAGGGAGGAGATTAAGAAGCAGTTTGCGGCGATTTCGGATTTAAGATCCGCCGAAGTATCGTTTTCCATAGACGGCGGGGCCATACAGCAGGAAATCAGGGAAGAGCCCCAGAAAAACAGGGCCATTATACTTGGAAGCGGCTGGGAAAGAGATCTCGCAAGTGATATCAAGGCTGACCTGCTTATAATCAGTGCTCCCGTAACCTACAGGCTGGTGCTTAACTGTGGGTATGCAGGCTACAATGGCGGTCTGAGAGCAATTGAAGATATATATGACAGGGTACTGAATACGTACAGATAGAGGTTAGCATGGGAACCAGTTTCATATCAATTGAAGATTTGTATAAGACGTTTAAAAATGCGGATGGAAATGTAGAAGTATTAAAGGGTATTAATCTTGAGCTGGAGAAAGGTGATATCTTCGGAATTGTGGGTTTCAGCGGAGCCGGAAAGTCAACCTTGATAAGATGTCTGAACCGGCTTGAGAAACCCGATTGCGGCAGGATAAGGATCGGCGAACATGAAATTACGGCGTTGTCAAAAAAAGAGCTGAACCACCATCGTCAAAAAATCGGTATGATCTTTCAGCACTTCAATCTCTTTGATTCCCGGACTGTTTTCGGAAATGTAGCCTATCCGCTTGAAATTGCCGGCTATGATAAAAAGCATATCAGGAAAAGGGTGGAGGAAATTCTCGAGCTGGTTGAACTAAGTGACAAAATAAACTGTCATATAGGTCAACTGAGCGGGGGACAAAAGCAAAGAGTAGGAATTGCCAGAGCCCTTGCCAACAATCCCGATGTATTGCTAAGTGATGAAGCAACCTCCGCACTTGACCCCCAGACAACTCTTTCGGTGCTTGATCTTTTGAAGGATATAAACAGAAAGCTGGGTCTCACCATAATTTTGATAACCCATGAGCTGGAGGTTATAAAATATTCCTGCAACAACATGGCTGTACTGGAAAGCGGAGTTATTGTCGAGCAGGGAGCTGTCAGGGACATATTTCAAAATCCCAGAAGTGACACGGCAAGACTGTTTGTAAAAATAAATGCGGAATTTGCCGCAAACCAGTGGGTAAAGGAGGGTGAGTATATATGAATCTGAATAACAGCAGTATTTTTGAAGTTATCAAAAGCGCATTCGGAAAAGATGTATGGCAGATTGTAGCACCTGCTATAAAGGATACTCTGTATATGACTCTTCTGACTACAATATTTACTCTTCTGCTGGGGGTTGTCCTGGGAATAATACTTGTTATTACCGATAAGCAGGGGATACACCCACTTCCCATATTCAACAGGGTACTGGGAGCTGTCGTCAATGTACTGAGATCACTGCCCTCAATGATACTTATTATTCTTACACTGCCGCTTTCCAGATTTTTTATTGGCAGAGCCTATGGGCCGGAAGCGTGTATTCTAGCTTTGGTTGCAAGTTGTGTTCCCATGTTCGGGAGACTTGTGGAAAGCAGTATACTGGAGGTTGCAAAAGGTAAAATAGAAGCTGCCAAAGCTATGGGCACTCCGAACTTTTACATAATAACCAAAGTCCTAATACCGGAGGCACTACCTTCACTGATCAGAGCTTTTACTGTGGCAATTATCGCCATAATTGCCACAACTGCTCTGGCAGGCTCCTTCGGAGCAGGCGGCCTGGGAGATGTGGCAGTAAGGTTCGGTTATTCCAGATTCAAGACGGATATACTTATTGCTGCGGTGCTGGTGCTTATTATAATTGTTCAGCTTGTTCAGTTTCTTGGCGATGCACTTTCAAAACATATTATAAAGAAAAGATTTCTGATGTAGAGAATTTGATGATTAATAGGTTAAAACGATCCATATAAAACGAAAGGACGATCAATTTTATGAAAAAGAAATTTTTATCAGCTGTTATAGGAGTTATATCAATCTTACTGGTGGTTTCAGGCTGCGGAAAGCCGGATACGGCGGCAAGCGGAAGCACTGCTGCCGGGCAGACCCTGTCAAAGGCTAATCCGGTTACCCTGAAGGTGCTTGCCGACCAGGTACCGCATTCAGAACTGCTGAACTTTGTGAAACCCAAGCTTGCCGAACAGGGAGTAAATCTTGAAATCACAATTTTACAGAACGACCATGGCAATGAAGATACCGATAATGGAGAATTTGACGTTAATTTCTTCCAGCATCAGCCCTATCTTGATTCGCTAAAAAAAGAAAAGGGTTATGATCTTGCAAATGCAGGAAATATACATGTTGAGCCAATTGGTCTCTACTCTGTAAAATATAAAACAAAGGAAGAAATCCCGGAGGGTGCCGTAATAGGCATACCAAACGATGTGACAAACGAATACAGAGCACTGAAAATTCTTGAAACAAACGGTTTCATCAAATTAAAGAGCGATTTGCCCGAACATGCAGCTACAGTAAAAGACATAGCCGAATACATAAAAAAAATTGAAATCAAGGAAATTGAGTCGGCTCAATTGATAAGACTGAAGGATGATTTCGACGGCTACATAACTAACACCAACAAGATACTTGAAGCCGGCATCGACGCAAACTCTGCACTTTTCAGAGAGGGCAAGGACTCTCCGTATGCAAATATACTTGTTACCAAAAGCAGCAGAGTCAATGAGCCTGCTGTTGCAGCCTTAAAAAATGCTTTAACAACAGAAGAGGTCCGCAAATTCATTGAGGAAAAATATAAGGGCGCAGTAATACCGGCGTTTTAGGAAGGCATAGGTAGTTAAATGAGTCAAAGAGTTGCGGTGGCAAGCAGTGACGGTGTAAATATCGACCTTCACTTCGCAAGGGCGTCCAGTTTTTATATTTATGATATAAATGAGGACGGTTTTGAATATATTGAGAATAGAAAGCAGGGGGCTGCCAATAAGCATGATGAAGATGGATTTGCAGGAACTTTAAAGCTTATTGAAGACTGCCGGTCAATAATAGTAGGCCAGATAGGTATGGGAGCATTGTCCTTTGTCAACAAAAAAGGTTTCAGAGTTTTTGAAGCACCATATCCTGTTTCTGAGGTTTTGCAGAAGTTTGTTGAAAAAAATATTTTGAAGGAGGGCTAAAACATATGGAAAGTGAAATGTTAACTGAATCACACATGCAAAGCAATTTTAACACTTTGTTAATACACGGGGGAATAGACGGGGATGAAAGGACGGGTGCAGTAAGTGTGCCTATTTATCAGACCTCCACCTACAGGCAGATTGAACTGGGACAGCATAAAGGATATGAATATTCAAGAACAGGTAATCCCACAAGGGAAGCGCTTGAAGCACTTATCAAAGAGCTTGAGAGGGGAGAAGCCGGCTTTGCTTTTGCCTCGGGAATGGCAGCAATTACAGCTGTGCTGCTTTTGCTGAAAAGTGGTGATAAGGTTATCATTTCAAATAATGTATATGGCGGTACCTTCAGGGTTTTGGACAAGGTTTTTAAAAATTTCGGACTGGAATATGAGATTGCCGATACTTCAAATATTGATGAGGTGGAAAGCAAAGTGCTTCCGGGAGTTGCGGCAGTAATTGTGGAAAGTCCGGCAAATCCTTTGCTTACAATAACCGATATCGGGAAAGTAGCGGAAATTGCCCGGAAAAACGGGGCACTCACCATTGTTGACAATACTTTTATGACTCCTTATCTTCAAAGGCCTCTGGAGCTTGGAGCCGATATTGTAATCCACAGTGCTACCAAATATCTGGGAGGGCACAGTGATGTAATTGCAGGTCTGGTGGTTGTCAAAGACAGTGAGACTGCTGCACGTCTTAAATTCCTTCAAAATGCAACCGGTGGTGTATTGCCGCCCTTTGATTCCTGGCTGCTGCTGCGCGGAATCAAAACACTGGCAGTAAGATTGGACAGACACATTGAAAATTCCAGGTATGTTGTTGATTTTCTTAAAAATCATGAAGGTGTAACAAAAATATATTATCCGGGGCTTGAGACTTCAGAAGGCTATGAAACACATAAAAAACAGGCATACGGCCCGGGAGCTATGATTTCTTTCGTTTTATCCGACGACTATGATATAAAGCTGTTTTTTAAGAATGTCAGTCTGGTTACTCTCGGAGAGAGCCTGGGAGGAGTTGAATCACTTGTAAGTCATCCGGCAAGCATGACCCATGCCTCCATTCCTTATGAAATCAGACAGAAAGTAGGGATAGTCGACAATTTGATTCGTCTGTCGGTTGGTATTGAAGATAAGGTAGCAATAATAAATGACCTCGGTAATGCTTTTAACAAGGCAAAACGAAAATAATGAGACAGCTGTGAAACAACTTGTTAAAGCATAAAAGGAGGCATATATGAAGTATTATAACGATATTCGCGAGCTTATTGGAAATACCCCTGTTTTAAGACTGAACAATATTGGAATAAAGCAATCGGTAAAACTTTTTGCAAAGCTGGAACTGTTCAATCCCGGAGGAAGTGTAAAAGACAGGATGGGTACGGCATTGATCGAGGATGCTGAAAAAAATGGAATTCTGAAAGAAGGCTCCACAATTCTTGAGGCTACTGCCGGAAACGCCGGAATAGGTATAGCATTGGCTGCATTAAACAAAGGCTATAGAATCATATTTGCGGTTCCTGAGAAATTTTCCCATGAGAAACTGGCAATAATGAAGGCGCTAGGGGCCGAAATTGTGCAGACACCGCTCGAAAAGGGAATGAGCGGAGCTTTTGAAAAGGTCCAGGAACTGCTTGAGACCATTAAAAACTCCGTATGCCTGAGCCAATTCACCAACCGGGCAAACCCCAAAATCCATTATTATACTACCGGTCCGGAAATTTACAGGGATCTGGAAGGGAAAATAGATTACCTGGTGGCAGGGGCAGGCAGCGGCGGAACTATTTCAGGTGTTTTGAAGTACATAAAGGAGAGAAACGCCGATATAAAAGGTATACTGGCCGATCCTGTAGGTTCCACCATGGGCGGAGGCCTGCCGGGATGTTACAGTATAGAGGGAATAGGGAATACCTTTATGCCTGAAACCATGGACAATACATTGATTGATGAAGTAGTTAAGGTCAATGATTCGCAGGCTTTACAGGAGGTCAGGCTTGTGGCGGAAAAAGAAGGACTCCTGATCGGAACCTCCTCAGGAGCAGCGCTGTATGCAGCCAGAGTTATCTCCCAACGGGTTGAGAATGCCCGCATAGTGGTGATTTTCCCGGACAGGGGTGACAGGTATCTTAGCAAGAATATTTTTTAGAGAGATATATAGTCTCCGGCAAAAAAATGATTTTATTTTAATAGGGATTTATCAATTTTACTACAAAATTCATTACCAACCAGAACAACGCATTAAATTAAAATTATTAAAAAAATGAATGTCGACTGGAAAGCCAGAGACTGTATTTAAATACGGTCTCTATTTTTTTAGACAAAATGAAAGAGGTGTATTTATGGAATTTTCAGATTTAAGTTTTGATACCTTAAAGGTAAGAGCAGGCTATGATCCAAAGGATCATAATTATTCGGTAGCAGTTCCGGTATACCAGACGGCTTCCTTTGATCTTGGAGATACCGACAGGGCAGGAAGGCTGTTCAGCTTTTCAGAGTTCGGATATCTCTATACACGTGTAGGCAATCCTACTGTGGATGTTCTGGAAAAAAGGATTGCAGCGCTGGACGGTGCAGCGGCAGCAATAGCCGTAGGATCCGGAATGGCCGCAGTAACCTATTCACTGTTTAATGCAGCTGAGGGCGGAGGAAGAATACTGACTACAGCCCAGGTATACGGGGGTACCTTCGACAGCTTCAAGAAGATCTATCCGAATTTCAATATTGAAATCGATCAGGTAAGTGACATTGATGATCCTGATGAATGGCGCAGTAAAATAAAACCCGACACAAAAGCATTGTTTGTTGAAACCATAAGCAATCCCAATGCTGCAATTGCAGATATCGAAGTGCTGGCCGGAATAGCACATGAAAATGATATTCCTCTTATTGTAGATAATACCTTTGCAACACCTTACCTGCTGAATCCTATTAAATATGGAGCAGATATAGTGGTTTATTCTGCTACAAAGACGCTTAACGGTCATGGCAATGCCATAGCAGGATTGATCCTGGAAAGCGGGAAATTCAACTGGGCCAACGGGAAGTTTCCGCAGTTTACCGCACCGGTTTACATGTTCAGGGATTCAAACGGAAATGAAAGGAGTTTTCTTGAAGCCTTCGGTCAGGCAGCTTTTACCACCAGAGTGAGGATAAATTACCTGGCCTATTTTGGAGCAGCTCTTGGGCCTTTTGATGCATATCTGGCCTTATTGGGACTTGAAACACTGTCGGAAAGGGTGCAAAAGCAGGTTGCAAACGCTGAGAAAATTATCAGATTCCTTGAGACAAGGGAAGAAGTGGCATGGATAAACCATCCTGCTGCAAAAGGCAGCAAATATAAGAGTTTGGCAAAAAAGTACCTCCCAAAGGGGGCAGGATCCATATTCACATTTGGTCTGAAGGCTTCCGAGGAACAGATAAAAACTTTCATAGATTCTGCAACAATATTCAGCTATCACGCAAATGTGGGAGATGCAAGATCACTTATAATAAATTCACCTAAAACTACTCATGGAGAACTGACACCCGAGGAACAAAAATTTGCTAAAATTCCTCCCGAAACCATCAGACTGTCCATTGGTATCGAGGACCCGGATGATTTGATAAGAGATTTGGAGAATGCATTCAGAAATGCCTTTTTAAATAAATCCGATAAATCCGAGGATGTAGCCTGACATGGCATATGCGCATCAAAAAGTCAATTACTATCGGCTGAAAAGCGAAGGCTTTGAACCGTAATTGACTTTGGTAAAATAAAGGAGGAAGAGGAAGTGGAGTTTTTTACAAAGCTGGTCAATCTTGAATATCTTCCCAACCTCGGAGACAGGGTCAGCCTCGGATTAATGTTTGTATTTGGACTGCTCACATCCTTTCATTGTATCGGAATGTGCGGAGGACTTGTTTTATCAGGCAGTATTGACACAAAAGGGGTTTTACCCGGTATTACCTATAACTCCGGCAGGGTTGTTTCCTATTCGATCGCAGGTGGTATTGCGGGAGGAATTGGCCATGCAGTCAGTCCGCCCGGTATCTGGAAGGGAATAATTCCGCTTTTGGGCGGAATTTTCATGATATTGCTGGCGGTTAAACTGTTGAATGTATTTCCGGTATTGCGTAAATTCAATATAAGACTGCCCTCCTTTATTGCCAGGAGAATCTTTGCAGGCAAAATAAAAAGTAACTTGATAACAATGCTGTCCAGGTCATAGCAATCAGTGAGATTGCTGCTAAAGAGCAGACATATACAGGCTGGCTTGGGGACTCCGATTGCAGCCCGAGATTACGGTTATAGGAACACTGGACGGGATATCCTGAAGGTGAGTTCCATATCACTAAAATAAAAAATCTAAAAACATAATCACAATGAAATTACTCTATTCAAGCAGAAGTATAATTGCCAATAGGGTTTTTCTTTTTTTTCTGATTTGTGCTTTAGCGAAATAATTCAATAAACTATTGACAGACTTTTAACCACATGTTACTATTTCAATAACTTATAAAACATATAAGAATGCTATGTGAAATTTGACGCTGAAATTTAAGGTTTCGATAACTTGAATTAATAGCATAACGCGTTAATTTACCAGTAAGAATTATTATTTTTTTGAATCATAACATATTAATATGATATGAATACTAATATAAATTAATAGGTATGATTAAACAATATCATGCCTGATAAAAAGGAGAGAGCAGTTATGGCAAAAAGAAAATTGACAAGGGTTGCATTAGTGATTTTAAGTCTGATATTATCTACATCGGTTCTGGCCGGCTGCGGAGACAGCTCAAATACCGCATCTGCATCCGGTAATGCGGCATCTGAAAGCAGCGCTGACAGCAGTAAACCGGTCACACTTTTAAATGTTTCCTACGACCCGACCCGTGAATTATACCAGGCATATAATGAAGCATTCACTAAATATTGGAAGGACGAAACCGGACAGGAGGTCACAATCCAGCAATCTCACGGCGGATCGGGGAGTCAGGCCAGAACGGTCATTGACGGAAATGAAGCGGATGTTGTCACACTGGCGCTGGCATATGACATTGACTCTATCAATAAGAACAAAGAGCTGATAAACAAGGAATGGCAAAAGCGTCTGCCAAATAATTCAACTCCTTATACCTCAACCATAGTATTCCTTGTCAGAAAAGGAAACCCAAAAAATATAAAAGACTGGGATGACCTTGTCAAGCCGGGAATCCAGGTAATAACTCCCAACCCTAAAACATCGGGAGGAGCACGTTGGAACTATCTTGCAGCCTGGGGATATTCCCTGAAACAGAACAATAATGATCAGGAGAAGGCAAAGGAATTTGTAAAAGCTCTCTTTGCAAATGTTCCGGTACTGGATTCAGGAGCACGCGGTGCCACTACCACCTTTGTTGAACGCGGACTTGGCGATGTTCTGATTGCCTGGGAAAACGAAGCTTTTCTCTCAATAAATGAGCTTGGAAAAGATAAATTTGAAATAGTTGTTCCATCTGTAAGCATACTTGCCGAACCTCCGGTTTCGGTAGTTGATTCGGTAGTTGATAAAAAAGGAACCAGAAAGGTCGCCGAAGCTTATCTGGAATACCTTTACAGTGATGAGGGACAGGAAATTGCTGCAAAAAACTATTACAGACCGAGAAATGAAACCATAGCTAAGAAGTATGAAAGTCAATTCCCTAAGATAAATCTTTTTACCATTGATCAGGAATTCGGAGGCTGGACAAAGGCCCAGAAGGAACACTTCGATGATGGCGGAGTATTTGATCAGATCTACGTTAAAAAATAAAAACCCGAGGTGAATTCATGAATCTGGCAGTTAAACCGTTAAAATTAAGGCAGCAAAGCGTAATACCCGGATTCGGGATGACCATGGGAGTGACTCTTTTTTACATAACACTTTTGGTGTTGATTCCGGTTTCCATGGTATTTATCAATAGCTCCAGCCTTGGACTGAAAAGCTTTTGGGAAATAGCCTCCAGTGAAAGAGTACTTGCATCCCTGAAGATATCCTTCGGTACTTCATTTCTGGCAGCACTTATAAATGCCGGTTTTGGTCTTTTATTGGCCTGGGTACTGGAAAGATACACTTTCCCCGGCAAAAAGATCATAGATGGTTTGATAGATTTACCCTTTGCCCTGCCTACGGCTGTTGCAGGTATATCTCTGACAACCCTGTATTCTCCCAACGGGTGGATAGGAAGACTCTTTGAACCGCTGGGTATAAAAATCTCCTATACACCGCTGGGAATAACCATTGCCTTGGTATTCATAAGCTTTCCCTTTGTTGTCAGAACAGTCCAGCCGGTTTTGCACGGCATTGATACCGAAGTGGAAGAGGCGGCGGCCTGTCTTGGTGCAAACAGATTTCAAACCTTCCGGAAAATCATTATTCCGGAGCTGCTGCCGGCGTTGATTACGGGTTTTGCACTTTCCTTTGCCAGAGCTCTGGGTGAGTATGGTTCGGTAGTTTTTATTTCAGGGAATATGCCCATGAGAACCGAAATAACTCCTCTGTTGATCAGAACAAAGCTTGAACAGTATGATTATGCGGGAGGAACAGCCGTTGCCGCCATTATGCTCATTA
>JAEVZU010000073.1 GCA_023392075.1 Bacillota bacterium
GCGGCCGCCTGCTCACCGGCTCCCTTTGCCAATTCATTAACCGCGGTTGCTATCTGTTCGGAAACCTTGCTCACCTCCTCAGAGGATGCCATCATTTCTTCAGACGAGGCAGCCGTGCTGACACTCATTTCCTTTACCTCGGAAATTACCTTTCTTAAATGCATAACCATGTCTGAAAAGCCTCTATTCAGCTTACCAATTTCGTCATTGGATCTGACAGCCGGAACATTTTTTGTCAAATCACCCGATGACACAGCCTCTGCCGCAACCGCCAATTGCTTCAACGGGTTCCCGATTGAACGGCTGAACAGTAAAATTAAAATTACCGCTACAACTATACAGACCAGGGCAATCAGTACAATCAGCATTTTAAGGTCATTTATAGGTTTCATATAATCGCTTACAGACATTGCGGTGGCAACATACCAGTTTTTTTCTTCATACATTGTATACGCCATAACCTTGTCTGCACCATTTATATTATAGAATCCATATGAGTTTGGTTCTTTTTTCATCTTTTCAAATAAGTCCTTCTGTGATTCACTGTCACTGGTCATCTTCGACTTGAAAATGAGCTCCTTATTTTCATGTGCAATTACAACGCTCTGACTGTCGAAGATTATATAGTTGTAATTTACTCCTTCGGTTTTTTTAATCAGCAGCGCTGTAAGCTTTGTAAAATCAATAGGCATACCGAAAATACCGAGAAACTTCCTGTTACTGTCATAAACCGGAACGGCAACAACTACAATTGGATTTCCGGTTGAAGAGGATACAACAACATCGGATACTGTGGTTTTTCCCTCCCTGCCTGCCGAAATAAAGTAATCTCTCTTACTGATGTCCACCCCAACAGCTTTTCCGTCCATTGCATCAATTATCGTCGTACCTTTGCTGTCGGTGAAGAAAAGATTTTCATACATTCCGTCACTGCCTTCCAGTAACTTTTTCAGATCACTGCCAACAAGATTCTTTTTAGAATTTATTTCATTTGCTTTAGTGTTTTCTTCTCCATTGCTTATTGCTGTCAAAACAAAAACAGCATTTGATTTATTTGAAGTTGCGTACGCTTCTCTTTTTACGCTGTCAATTATCTCCTGAAGCAAATCCAGTTTACCATTTACACTCACCTGCATATTTGAGACTGTTGAATTTTCTATAGTGTTGGAAAAATTGTAAATTGCCAGACCACTGACAATAGACAGCGGAATAATGACAAATAATAATGAAACAGTCATTAACTTTACAAAAATATTCATATTAATTTTTCGCGTTTTTTTCATATTCCTTACTCTCCTTAAAATTTTCCAGATTCAATACTGTGATAACATTATCATTTGTTTTATAAAATCCCTCCACCAGATTGCTGCCTGCACCCGCATCTGCACCTTCAAAGCTTTCAAAATCTTCATCGACGATATGGATTATTTCCTTTACCTCATCTACTATAAACCCTGCTTTCTCCTTATTGGTGACTATTATCTTAGCTTCTTCATCATAAAGCCTCTTCCCCATTCCAAATAGCTCACCCAGATCATAAATAGCTGTAATTTTGCCTCTCAGGTTGGTGACGCCTTTCATGAATTGAGGCATTTGAGGAATTTTGCTGGTTTGCACAGTTCTAATTATCTCATGTACCATTGAAACTGGTACTCCATAAAATTCGCCTCCCACTCTGAAAACCACCAGTTGGTTATTTCCATTTGGCATATTCTTCCGTCCTTTCCGCATAAAAACTATATCTTTGGAAGGCCTGCGGCGCTTCCTGATCTGAGATTAATTTCAACCCCGTAAAATTGCGCAAATAAACAAAGTTACATAGATTTAATACAAAGATTTACAGTTTAAGTATTATGCAGTAATATCTGTATTAACCGATCTAAATTGTATTAAAAAAATAACAAATTTCAGCATTAAATGACACTTTTTTCAATTAATAATTATTTTATCACTATATAAAAAACCCATTTATATGGTATTAAGATTTCTGTCAAAATCTTAATACCATTAATAAATACAATTTGGAAAGGGGATATTATGCAAAGAAACAATGCAATGATCAAACTTATGGAAACCTATACCGGGGCAACTTTAATTCCCGCAATGTATATTGACGGTTCAAGCCAGGCTCCAATAATAATGGCTAAGGATTTAGATTTTTCTGCAATTTCCGAATATGGCGATTTTGAAGAGATTTCAAATTTTATTAACTTCATGTCAAAACTGCCGTCCAAAAGTGAAGGAATATTTTATACTGTCTTTACCAAAAGTCATCTCGTATATAATATTATTCAGATAAAACACAGTAAATCAAAAGAAGGGGTTCTGATATCGGGACCAATTATTCCATTTTTCCCCGAAGAAAGTCTACTTGATGAAATAATATATCACAAAAAACTGCCTGCTCATAAAAAAAATGAATTCAAACATTTTATGCGGTTGTTACCGCTTGTCTCTCATAGCAGGGTTAACCAGTTAGGTCAGCTCTTGTATTTACTGAGCAAGTCATATGAGAGAAATAACCATAAATCATGTCAGGTGCTATATGGAGAAGAGAAACCTACGTCCGACCTGTTAATTAAAAATTTGATTACAGATGCAGCCGACGACAATTATTTTAACGAATACTACGCTCTCTACAAATTGAATGTTGACCTGGGTAATAAAATTACACATGGTAATATAAGCGGAATTAAAGACACTCTGAATAAACATGCCTGTTTATATTGGGAAATGAAACCTGCGTCTGTAAATTTAAGAACCATCAAAAACAAATGCATAATAATATGCTCAATGGCAAGTGGCCACGCAATTCAGGGTAATGCCCAATATGACCGGATAATAGATATTTTGACGGGTTTTACCGAAAAGCTTGAACAGATACATACGGCAGATGAGATTGTTTACCAGACCGCATTGACTATCGAGAGATTTGCTTACCAGGTATCCACGGCTAATAATGAGTATTCCCGGCATATTAACCGGGTACTTCAATATTTGAGACATCATATTTCAGAAAATATTACGCTCCAAGCACTTGCCGCTTACACCGGACTTAATCCTGTATACCTCTCAAGCCTTATAAAAAAAGAAACAAATCTGTCGCTGTCTGATCATATCAATAAGATACGCATTGAAGAGGCAAAGAATATGCTGATTTTCACCAATAAATCCATACAGGATATAGCGTATTACCTGGGATATAGCTATCAGAGCCATTTCAGCGCTGTCTTTAGGAAATATGAGGGTATCACACCTATAGAATTCCGCATAAAGCATGCCGTTAATTACCATTAAAGTAATGCTCTGTGACCGCAAAAACCGGCCAGCTGTCAATGAAAGCTTCCTGGCAATACATTGACAGCCGCCGGTACTCTCCAGCATCCTACTCTTTATTTTGCAGCTCCAAGCTGTGGCCATACAGTTTCAATTTCCTGTACAGCCTTATCCTTTGTATATGTCTTTGCTATATATCCCTGCATTATTTCACCAAACTTCTGATGGAAACTGTCAAGTGAATAGTTTATGTAAAGATCCCCTGCCTTGTTTGAAGACAGATAGGACTTTAATTCATTGGTAATCTGCATATCAGGCATTGGCGCCTCCTTTATGGGAGGAATGACCTTTGCTACCTCTGAGAACCACTTTTTGCCATAATCTGAAGTAAACAGCCAGTTGTAAAGATCAAGTACGTCCTGAAGCACCTTGGAATCCTTGTAGATTCTTGTTGCCTGATCTGCTCCTGCTGTCAGGAAGGCATCTTTTGGATCTTCGGAGGTCGGATATCCTGTAAAACCTATCTTGATATCGGGATTGATTTTCACTATGTCAGCTTCAACCCAGGGTCCCTGCCCGACTATCATAGCTGCTTTTCCTGTTGCAAATGCAGCTATTTCAGCACTGAGATCGGTTTCCAGCGGTTTTGCATCTCCGTATTGCACAGTCATATCTATAAATTTGAAGAAATTATCATTAATGGCCGGGTAATCTTTAAATTTAGCTTCGCCTGCTATAAATTTGTTGACCAGCCCGCCCACATCGTTTGGCTGTGCGGCATCAAAGAAGTGCATAAAGGCATGCTTGAATACCCACCATTCCTTGTAGCCTGTTGTAAAAGGCTGAACGCCTGCCGCTTTAAGCTTTTCACATGCTGCTGAAAGTTCTGTTAACGTCCTGGGCACTGTGATCCCGTTCTTTTCAAATATCTCCTTGTTATAGATCATGCCGAAGGTATTTGCTTTGATCGGGAAGCCGTATACCTTACCGTCATAGGACATATTGGTACGTACTTCATCAGTCATGGCCTTTGCCAGCGGCTGACCGGTCAGGTCGGCTGAATATTCCGCGTATGCCTTTATTTCACCGCCGGCCGTCGAGGCAAATACATCGGGTATATCACCTGAATTTATTTTTGCTTTAAGCATTGTGGGGTAGTCGGATTGAATTGTTTCAAGATTTATTGTGACGTTGGGCTTGACATTTTTGTACTCTGCAATATATGCATTCATAGCATCTGCATATTCCGGGCTGTTGACAAACAGCTTTATTGTGACCGGCTCAGCGGCATTACCCGGTGCTGAGGATTGTACTGCAGTCCCTGCTGCCTTCGAGGCTCCGGAAGTCTGGGCCTGTTCATCAGCTTTACCACAACCGGCAAAGCCCATGACAGTTATTAAAAGAGACATGGCTAAACACAAAATTCGCTTTTTCATTATTCTTCTCTCCTTTAAAATATTTTTATTTAGACCTGAATACAGGTTCTAGCCTTTAACTGCACCGCTGACAACACCTTTGATGATGTATTTCTGCATAAATATAAAGAACAGTATCGACGGAAAAACAGCCAGGACCATTGCCGTCATGGTGTAATGCCACTGAGTGTTATACTGGCCTACGAAGGTGTAGGCTGCAAGCGTCAGTGTCTTGGTTTTGACTGATCCGTTGACCATAAGCAAGGGCAAAAGAAAGTCATTCCAAATCCACATTACATCAAGGGCAATAACTGTTGCCGTTATGGATCTCAACAACGGGAATATGATGTTAAAAAATGTACGGACTGTGGAGGCTCCGTCAATAAGCGCACTTTCATCAATCTCACGCGGAATTGTGCCAACAAAACCTGAATAGATAAAAACAGCCATGGGAATTCCGAATCCCCAGTACTGAATTCCCAATCCCGGTATGCTCTCCGACAGTCCAAGTGTCTTTGAGACCTTTAACAGTGTAATCATAATGGTCTGAAACGGTATAAGCATGGGGACAATGCAGAACAGATATGCAAACTTTGTAAATCGATTTTTATGCCTTGAAAGCATGTAACCCGCCATTGATGAGAAAAGTACTATGCCTCCGATGCCCAGTGCTGTGATTAAAAAATTGTTCAGAAACAACCGGGGGTAGTTAATATATTTTATAACATATAAATAGTTCTCGTACTCGATTTTACCCGGTAATGCTATCACATCCATGACAACTTCCCTGAAAGGCTTTATTGAGTTTATAAGCATCAAAATGACGGGGTACATAAACAGCAGGCCAAAGGCTGACAGCAATATTTCCAGAACGATCCGCCCCGGCAGTATATTTTTCTTCATTATAGTTCAACCTCCCTGCTTCTGAAGCCTTTCATAATGATAACCGTAATTCCTGCAACTATAATGAACAGTACCAGGGATTTTGCCGCACCGTACCCGTAATTATTGTTCTGGAAAGCTTCACGGTAAATATCATAGGTTACGCTGTAGGTTGAACCGCCCGGACCGCCTGCAGTTAATGCAAGTATTATATCGAAAACCTTGATTGAATTTGTAAGGGACAAAAAAAGACACGTTGTAATTGATGGTCCCAGAAGCGGCAGAGTAATACTGAAAAATTTCCTTGGAGCACTGGCACCGTCCACAACTGCCGCCTCAAGAACATCTTCGGGTAATGCCTGCAGTCCGGCAATATAAATGACCATATAAAAACCCAAAGCCTGCCATACTGCCACCACGACTACCGATACAAATGCCAGTTTGGGATCCCCCAGCCAGCTCATATCAAATATTCCCCAGCCTGTGATTTCCGACAGTGAATTAAAGCCTTGAGAGAATATAAATCTCCATATAAAACCTACAATTATCATGCTCATTATGTATGGTACAAAAAATACCGCTCTGAGGATATTTGCGGTTAAAAGCTTCTTTACAAGCAGTACGGCAAGAGCCAGAGCAATCACATTGCTGAATATGATATAGAAAAAAGCATATTTTGACGTAAAAACGATTGAGTTGACAAAGCCGGAATCCCCGGTAAATAATCTGACAAAATTCTTTAGCCCGATAAAAACAGGTTCTTTAGCTATCCCGTTCCACTGTGTCAGTGAGTAGAACATGCTCAGAATAAATGGAGTATAAAATATAACTCCCACAAGTATAAGGCAGGGCAATATAAACAGAACAATTTCCAATTTGTTTGTTTTCCTTTGTCCGATTGATTTCATACCGGCCTCCATGACGTAAGCAAAAGTAATATCAATGACTGCAGTTTAATTATATATACAAACATCAATGTAAAGAATGGACTAATCAGTTTAGTTTTTATGGAAAAATGTGAACAAAAAACCAGCATCTTTATAAGCGGTAATTGTATAATATATACAAATCCTTGCTCATATCAATACTGGTCAGGACTATATGGGCTATCAGTTTCGGCTGCGGTATTCCTTGGGTGAAATTCCGTAAAAGGTTTTAAAGGCCCGGCTGAAATAATTATTATCAACGTATCCCACCCGTTGAGCTACATCCTGTACTTTTATATTTAAATCCTCAAGGTATTTTGCCGCAATTGTCATCCTGAGCCTTAATACATATTCATAAATGCCCAGGCCGTACTGTTCCTTGAATTGCTTTGACAGATACTCCCTTGTCATATGATATTTGGAGGAAAAGGTAGTCAGATTTATTTCTTCGGAGTAATTGTTATCTATATAATCTTTTATTTCAACAATAATATTGTGTATTGAACTGGCTTGCGGGTTTGAAGTACTTTCTACCAGCGCCTTGAATACATTATAAATAAAACCTCCGAAATCCTCTGTCTTAAAGCACCCGGAAAATACATTCCTGTCACTTACCTGCGGTATTATCCGCTTTATTTCCATTACACCTTTTTCCACCGCAATCTCACGAAAAACAGTCATAAATTCAACAGTGATTCTTATTAAATCCTCCCTGCTCGCATAGCCGTGCTTTTTTATACTGCTGAAATACTGCTCCACAATATCCCGGGCACATTTCAGATTTTTTTGGTCGAAAGCCCGGGTAAAAAGCTCTTTTTTCCCCAGTACCGAAAGCCATTTTGGCATATCATTGGTATCTGCGGCGGTAAAAACACTCCGGCTGCTATCCAGCAGGTTAATATTATTCAAAAGTTCCATTGCGGCTTTATAGGATTCGAAAACTGATTTTATTTCAGGGTAGAAGCTTCCGACTGAAGCTACCGTATAAACACCATAGTCAGTTCTCAGAGCCTCCACCACCTTTCCCACCTGTTGGGCGGCATCCGCTCTTAGTCTATCCTCCGGCAGCACCCTGTCCCCGGCTGCTGCCGGAACCTTCACTGCCAGCAGCAGCTGCCTTTCATTTTCAGCTACAGCCAAACAGCTGCTCCTGTCATCCCAGCATTTTGAAACCAGTCTGGATATTTCAGATATCTTTTCGGAAAAACTGAACTTCTTTTCCTTCTCCTCCCGGAATTGGTTCACCAGATAGACTGCTGCAATACCGTAGTACTTACTGCCGGAACGGGAAGATTCCGGATCGGCTGAAAGTATCCCTGCCATATGGGCCACGGGATTGTACTGTAACGAAAGGCGTTCACTGTCCAGGCCCTGTACAACCTGTCTCAGAACATTATCCAGTTCCTCTTCAATTACCGGCTTCAGCAAATAGTCTGCCACATTATACTTTATTGCCGTTCTGGCATATTCAAAATCACTGTAGCCGCTGATTATAACATATTTTGAATTGGGAAATTCCGTTGAGGCAGCTTTAATAAACTCCAGCCCCCCCATCACCGGCATTCTCATATCCACCAGTACGATATCCGGTTTATGGATCTTCATCATTTCCAGTCCGGTTTTACCCTCTGCTGCCTCAAGCGGTAAGTCTATACCCAGCTCCGCCCATTTGCCCAGAGCGGAAACAGCCTGTCTTGCAGGACGTTCATCATCAATTATCAGAGCTTTGTACAAGTGTGTACTGCTTTTTGTTCCATCAAAACTGGGGTTCATCCGGTTCCTCCTCTTCCTGCTTCAAAGGTAAATACATTGTCGCCGTAGTACCTATATCCTGTATACTGTCTATGGTAAGGCAGGCTTTTTCCCCATATAGCAGCTTGATTCTTCCGTTTAGATTGCGGAGGCCGATGTTCCCGTTATCCTCAAAAGCCATTTGCCTGTTAGCGAACCAGCCTCTTATTTCCTCAAGCCTTTCAGGAGTGATTCCCTGTCCGTTGTCCGATACTGCTGCAATGAGAAACCCTTCGGAAATATGTACATCAATTTTTATTACGACCTGATTGATTGTGTTTTCCAAACCGTGTTCAGCGGAATTTTCCACAAGAGTATAAATGGATATTTTGGGAATGGTTATATTATAAGCCTCTTCCGAAATATTGATGTCAACCTTCAAACGGTCTTCAAATCTCGCTTCCTGGAGCAGCAGATAATTCTTTATATGCTTCATTTCCATCCCGACAGTTACCATTCCCTCCTGTTTGAAGGCATACCTCATATTAAAGGCAAGTGCCTCTGTCATTCTGCATATATCCTTCTGTTCACCGGCTATGGCCCTGGCTGATATTGCCTGAAGTGAATTGTACAGGAAATGAGGGTTTATTTGACTTTCCAGCGCTTTTAGCTGGGCATTTTTTTCTTTTATTTCAGCCATATAATTTTCTTCAATCAGCTCATTTATTTCACTGATCATAGAGTTATATTTGTCGGCAAGTGCCACAACTTCATAGCTTCCTCTGATTTCAACCTTTGTTTTAAAGTCACCCCTTCCTGCCCGGGTCATCTGCTTCATAAGTTTTTTAAGGGATGCCGTTAATGGTTTTGTAATAAAGAAAATAAACATGACCGAAATAAAGGAAGCTATACAAATAACCAGTATGAACAGGTTTCTGGTTTGTCCGAGTTTTTTGTCCATGGTCTCCAGGGATATGAGCTTTACCATTTTCCAATTATCCTTTTTACTTTCCACCAGCAGCCGGTTGCCCAAAACTGTCCCGCTGTCATTTTTTTCCCCGGTGTTTCCGTTATAATCCGATATTATTTTAAGTACCTCGGACTTGATCAGATAATCGTTGCTGACAAAGAATATTCTGCCGGCATTATCATATACACTGAGCATCTCACTGTCTTCAAGGCAAAAGTCACTTATAATCTTTTTCATTCCGGAAGTGCTGCAGGTGATTGCTATAACCGCCAGCGGCTCCTTATTGTAGACATTTATTATGGTCCTGTAAATGGTAAAAAGCTTGTCGTTTGGATACACAGCCCTGCCGTTTGAAAGTATTATTTCCGGTTTTATGTACAGGTAGTTTTTATTATTGACAGTGGCTTTGAACCAATCTGTTTCGGTCACGTTTTCAAGATCCTGGGTTAAAATATTGTTGTTCGGAACATCCTTGTCTTCCCATATGGTCCTTCTGGATATGGAATAGGACTTGTTTATACCCGGTACCAGCAGTTCGACGCTGTAAATATCATTTCTGGAATAATACATGGTTCTTATAAAAGAATTGATATAGACATCATCCCCGTATTCAACCCTGTTGGTATTTAAAATATCCATGATCCTGTTGTCAAATCTTATACTCAGGGTAAAGTCCTTTATAGTTGCCATATAGTCACCGAAATTCTTGTTTACGGTTTGCAGAACCTTTTCGTTTGAATTGATGATTTCCGTGCGGATTATTTTGGTTGTGCTTATGTAAAACAATAGAATTGCGGCTATTACTATCAATATGGTGGTTGTGGAAAAAACAAGAATAATCTGATTCGAAAATTTTCTGAAAGGATTCTTAAACACAGTTTACTCTCCTTTTGTAGAATTTGGCTTAAGTTCAAAGAGACAGCCTTTTCATATCCAGAATAATTACCTTCTTATTACCTACCATTTCAATAATGCCTTCCTCCTGCAGCAGGCTCATTTTCCGGCTTACCGTCTCACGGGTAAGGCCGATATAGTTGGCTATGCCCTCACGGCTCATGGGAAGCTCAACCAGTATTCCCTTCGGGTCATACCTGCCATATTTTTCACTGAACTCCATGAGAACGGAATTTACCCGGAGCTCTACATTCTTTGTACCCATACTTTCAATTGTATTTTCAAGCCTTGCCAGACGGCTGCAAAGCTCCTCCATAACCTTGAAGCTCAGCTCGGGATACTCTCTCATCAGCTCTTGAAAAGCTTTTTTATTAATGGTGCAAATTCCTGTATCCTCAAGAGCTTCTGCATTATAAGTTGCTTCCTGATTCAGCAGCAGATTTTTTTCTCCGAAAAAATCTCCTTCCGAAAAAATGTACAGAATATGTTCCTTGCCTTCAATGGTATTCCTGTATGCCTTGACACGCCCGGAGTTTATAATAATCAGGCTCTCCGGCCTGGCCCCTTCCAGTATTATGAGTTCACCTTTTTTATACTGTCTTCGTATTATCAAACCGGATACTCTGCTTATCTCCTCTTCGTTGAAGGACGAGAATATCGGCACCCTTTTGGAACACATTTTGTTATGACAGTTTTCACAGGAACAACCGGTAAAACCCATACAAACCCTCCTTTATATACCTCTCAAACACATCCGGAACAGAATAAATATAGCCCAATTATACCACTAATAAAATTGCTTCACACAAAATATGTTAATTTTCATATGTCAGAAAACAAAAATAAACTGTCGTCAGGAGCCAGACTCCGTATAACAGTTCATCTTTAAATAATATATTATATTTTATTTCTTACTTGTAATATTTACAGACAGACCTTCTGCTTTGTATCTCCTTCTATTTTCCCGATGCCGTACCCATAGCAGAAGGATTGGTACATGCTTGTAATTATAAGAGAACTGAGACAATTTCTTTCTTCCTCGTTTAAGCCCAAATCCATGGTTCTCATGAAATTTTTGGTTTTATCCTTGGCTATGAGCTTTATTGCTTCTCTTGTCCCTGCCAGATCATTTTCAAGTTTTTCTTTTCCCTGATGCAGATATTCTTTTATCACAGCTTCAAATTTTTCAGATGGTGTGGTATTTTGCACTTCTCCCATTTTAGCCTCCTGGTAATAATTTCACCGGCAGTCTGCCCGATGTACTATTACTAAGTGTTACCACATTTGTATTTCCTATACATACTCTAAACAGTCGCCGGACTTTCAGGTTCCTGACCGGCATTTGATTTAACAATCTTTTTGACTCCCTTTTCGAACTTTGTTCTGGCAAGCATGACCTGGTGTGAACATCCGGTACATTTTATCCTGAAATCGGCACCTGTTCTGATCACTTCCCATTGCTTGCTCCCGCAGGGATGCTGCTTTTTCATCTCAACAATATCTCCAACTGCAAATCTATCGGCCATAAGTCAACCTCCTTCTTCTGTATAAGACCCGCTTCTGACCATTATTTAATCCTCTTTTGAAACCACAGTCCTGTCGTAAAACTCCAGACCTGTTTTTTCAAAGGCCTCTTTGATTTTCAATCTGATCCTGCGCTCTACTTCCCACTGTTCATTCGGGTAAGTACGCGCTGTAATTCTCAAATTGATGCTCTGCTTTCCCAGCTCGGTGATACCTAATATTGAAGGGGGTTCGGTGAATACCGCAAATTCTGCTTTTACCTCTTCACATACTTCGCGTGCTATTTGAAACACCTTTTCCATGCTTGCGGAATAAGCAACAGGAATATCGACTATAACCATTTTGTTATCTCTGGTATGGTTGGTCACCCTTTTGATTTCACCGTTGGGAATAATATAGGTATCGCCGTTAAAACTCTTAAGCCTGGTAACACGTAATTCCATATGTTCAACCGTTCCCGACATGGTATCGATAGTTATAAGATCGCCTACGGCAAACTGGTCTTCCAGCAGTATAAAAAAGCCGGATATGGTATCTTTAATAAGGCTTTGAGCCCCAAGACCAATGGCAACTCCACCTACTCCGGCCGCTGCCAGCACCGATTTCAGATTCAGGACATCAGATAGAATCATCAGTATGGCCCATATATATATAACATATTTAAAAACGCTTGCAATCAAAGTAGACATTGTGTCCAGCTTTTTATCGCTCATTTTGAACTTAAGATTTTTCTGTTTTTCAAAAAACTTCCGGATGATTATCTTCCCTGCTTTGGCAATTAAAATGGAAAAAACAATTATCAGTATGATTTTCCCCATCTTGAAAACAGGGTCGTAAAATCCTCCCAGAAAATCCTTCATGTAGTTGTCTATCTTTGTCAGTATTGAAAGTTCCTTCATCTTATCTCGTCCATTTATTAGTTTTTAATTTATTTTAGCACACAGCAATAAGCCTTTCAAACAGCTTTAAATGTTTCTTGTCTTTTCGCCATAGATTTTCGGGATGCCATTGAACTCCCAAAGCAAATTTTTTATTTTCATTACTGACAGCCTCTATTATTCCATCCTCCGAATAAGCATTTATGGTAAAACCCGGGGCAACCTCATTTACAGCCTGATGATGGAAGGAATTTACTCTAAGTGCCTCTTTTCCGTATATTCCAAAAAGGCAGGTATTCTCCACAATATTTATATTATGTATCTGATACCATCTGGGAGCAGACTGGCTGTGCTGCATAAGCTTCCTGTCAGGATTATTCTCCGCATAAATATCCTGAAAAATACTTCCGCCTGCAGCGATATTCATCACCTGTATTCCCCTGCATATACCCAGTATGGGCTTATCCATAGCCAGAGCCTGCTTTGCAAGGAAAAGCTCCATTTCGTCGCGAACAGGGGATATTTCCCCGGCATAGGGCATATTATTTTGTCCGAAATACATTGCATCGATGTCAGGTCCTCCTGATAATACTATTCCATCACATATGTCAAGGTATTCAACCCAGACACCTTTCACCTCGGTTACAGGAATCAGGACAGGAACAGCACCACATTGGATTATGGCCTCATAGTAGTCATCTCTTAAATTGCTTGTGCATTTCTCAAAATCAAAAGCAGCTGTAATTCCGATAACAGGTTTTCCTCTATACATCCAGAAATCACCCCTTTAAAATAATATAATACAATTCCCAACTTTTATAAACATTCTTTTCAAAAAATTTAAAAAACGGCTCTCCTATGCGCATGCGCTCTGGAAAACCGTCTTCAGTAACTTGGTGTTCAGCTTTATTGTTTTTCAAACATACTCTTATCTACACCGCACAAAGGACATGCCCAATCATCCGGAATATCCTCAAAAGCTGTGCCCGGTGCAATTCCGCTGTCAGGATCACCCTCCTCAGGGTCATAAACATAACCACAAACTGTACAAACGTATTTATCCATCGTTTATCCACTCCTTGTATAAGTATCTTGTAAAATAATCAACTAAAGCTGCTCCAATATTCACAGAGCTTCCATAGTTAATAATATATATTCCCAACTTTTATCTGGTATAACATCTTTTTTTAAAATTTCTATCTATCTTTATCTTATATGCTTTTTGATGTTTTGAAGGTTTGTATTTGATAAGCTTGCCATTCCCGGCCACAGTTCCGCCATTGTTTTTCAGATTGCCATGGATCAGCTGATCAATTTCATTGTAAACATAGCTTTCCAGCTCTTCCAATCTGGTTATGATATCATCATATCTACTCATATAATACACCTTTATTTACTCCATCCCCAATGGATTCGAGTTAATGACTAATATTATTATATGCACCAGACAACAAAGGGGCACTTTTCTGAACTTTTAATTTCTGCGGTTTCTTGCTACTATCAGCAAACCGCCCAGTATCAATATGGCAGGAATGAGGTATAATCTTAATATGGCGATTCTTCCGAGAGATATTGCAAAAAATATAAGTGCCAGGCCTCCCAGAATGAATACGGGTATCAGAAGTCCCTTTTCCTTGGAACCGAATATATACAGTTCAAACAAACCAACTGCAACCGCCAGTATAAAGCCAGGCCACATGTAAGCCCACGCATCGAATATCATAGATATCTGACAGGTCAGACCCATTACCAGCAAAATTCCTCCCGGAACCAGTAGACCTGCATCAGACGTCTTTGCGGTAAAAAATGAATAGTGGAATATCAAGCCCGGTATTATTAGAAACATTGGCCAAAAAGTTGAAAACAGGAAACCAATATCAAAAATATCAAAGTAAATCTCAAAAATTCCAAAGTTGTTTAACAAATAAGCAATACCGATCAGTATTAATACTAATCCGATTATCATGGTGCCATTTCGTCTATTATTCATAAAATCCTCCTCTTATTATTAATGTTACAGCAACTCAAGCACACTCCGG
>JAEVZU010000090.1 GCA_023392075.1 Bacillota bacterium
ACAAGGGGACCTGGAGAGCGGGGACCGATGCCGGCGGAAATGAAGCGGAAAGCGGAATATATGATCTGGCTTATGGCCCTGATTGGGATAAGATGCATGACGGCTCAAATGCCGACACCCTCCACAAACATGGTACCATCAGCGACCCGGATGATAATCCCGTCCTGACTGCAGACGACAGTGGAAATGTAAATATTAAGAATAAAGTTATAGTCAACGGAAGTGTAGTAGCAAAGAGCGGTATTGAAGTCCCCAGTGAGAAGGACAATGCCAAGCTGGTGTGGAATGAAACCGACAAGCATTGGCAGATAGGACTTGGAGCCGACATGTACAACGTTCCTTACGGACAGTCCTGGCAGGACCTGACCACGGGAACAAATGCAGATATGCTTCATAACCACAGTGAATTTTATAACAGTGACAGAACACTGGTAATGGGTGCGACTCCTACAGGGGATGTGAAAGTCTATTCCGATCTCTCGGTGGCAAAGAATCTCATTGTAGAAGGAGACCTGATTGCTTTAAAGGGAAAGCAATACCAGGAGATTGAACAGATTGTAACAAAAAACGTTATACTGGTAAACAAGCCTGACGACAATCAGACACCTTTTTTTGAAGGAGGTTTGGAGGTATACCGCGGAGACGAATTGCCAAATGCAAGACTTATATGGGACGAAGGCAGCGATAGCTGGAAGATTGGTACAGGCAGCAGTATGACGGTCATACCCAGCGGCATTGAACTGGAATATCTGACGCACGGTCAAAATGCCGATCAGCTGCACAGACACGGGAGCCTTGTAGACGAAGAGGATGCTGCGGTAGTTTATATAGACAGTGACGGAAACACCAAAATAGACAGTGATATGACTGTAACCGGAGATATTTCCGTCGGGAGCAATGCTTCAATAAAGGGAGATGTCTCCCTTGAGGGTTCTATTATAGTTAAAGGGGATCTCCAGGTTGACGGAACCAAGACCGTTAAGAACGTAAAGACAATTGAAGTTGATGACAATGTAATTATAGTAAACAAATACTCCGGCAGAAGCCAGCCTATAAGCAACGAGGGCGGGTTGGAGGTTTACCGGGGCTCGGACCCAAATGCTAAAATTGTCTGGAATGAGGCCGAGAAAAAATGGAAGATCGGCACAGGGGACAATATGAAGGATTTGCCCTATGGTGATAAATGGGATACACTCACCAAAATGTCTTCAGCCGATACGCTCCATACCCACAGCGTAGTAAGTGACAAAAAAGGTACTCCTGTAATAAATGTAAACTCCAGTGGTGACATCAGTATAAACAAGAATACAAAAGTTACCGGAACACTGGCTGTCAGCGGTCCTATGACCATATCGGGAGACCTTGAAGTATTGGGAAACCTGAGCTCGGTGGACAATGTAATTAGAAAGATAGACAGTGAAGTTGATGGCAATACATTGATTCTGAACAAGTTTACCGGAGAAAATCCTCCGCTGAATGAGAGCGGCATAGAAATATTCCGCGGTGAAGCAAAGCCAAAGGCAAGGATGATCTGGGATGAAGCTGCGGAAATCTGGAAAATGGGCCTGGGAGAAGATTTGAGGGAAGTTCCCTCGGGAAAGGCATGGGAAAAGCTCACGGCAAAGAAGAATGCCGATTCCCTGCACAGCCACGGTCAGATCTATAATGAAAAAGGGGACATACTTGCCTTAAGTACACGTGTTTCGGGAAATATAGATGTGGCCCACGATCTCACGGTAGGACAGGATCTTGCTGTACTTGGAAATCTGGAGGTTAAGGGAGGCCTAACCCGGATAAGCAGCTCAAACATAGAAATAATCGGTAATTCCCTTATTCTGAACAGGTTTGATACAGGGGAGCTGAAAAAGGTTGACAGTACCATTTCAGTTTACAGGGGGGTTACTGAAAACAGTGCCATACTGGCCTGGGATGAAACCAATGGCAACTGGAAGATCGGTATGGCCAACAGTCCACAGCTCTTAAGGATAAGTCAGGATGGGAGTATACACTCCGCTTCTGCAATAATAGACGGCGAGATAAATGCAGGAAGCGCATATATAAATGGTAGTCTCAGGGTTAAAGACGGTATACAGATCGACAGGGGAGAAGAACCCGACCCCGTTATCAAATGGATCACAGATACAAATCAATGGATTATAGGAGTGGGTCAGGAAGGTTTTATATGCACCGACAGCACAGGTAAAGTCGGTATTGGAAACCAGACGCCCAAAGAGAGACTTGATGTTTCAGGAAATGCAATTGTAAATGGTAATATGGAGGTTACAGGTAAATCCAACGTTACCGGACTTTTAACGGCCGGAAGTGCTGAAATTGCAGGAACTCTCCAGGTTAATGGCGGTTTTTCCCTTAAAAAGGGGATAGAAGTAGACAGGAATACTGAAGTATTAAAGCGCGATCCGGCCAAAATTATATGGGATGAGGATACACAGGGCTGGTATTACGGCGTTGGCGATGATCTAAAGGAGATAACATCCGGTGATTCCCGCCAACAAAATAATCTTTATGCCAAGGATAATGAAACAGTTTCAGTTAAGTCGGACCAGTATGGGAATGTTTCCATAGGCACTCAGGATCCAAAGGCAAGATTGGATGTATCAGGGGATACAATCATAAATGGTAAAATAACCGTTAAAGATACTGTGGAAACATCCGGCAGTGCTGTGTTCGGAGGAAAGGTCACGGCAAGGGAATGCTACGAAGTGTACAGAGCTCCGGGTGAAGAGGTCGCAAGATTATACTGGAATGAAGACAGCGATACATGGCAGGCAGGTTTGGAGAACAGTCTCAAGAACATATCACTGGCAGGACATACTCATAACAGCTTGTATTCGGGAAGTTCGGCTGCAGTGAATGTTGACGGCAGCGGAAATGTTGCGATAGGAAAAT
>JAEVZU010000100.1 GCA_023392075.1 Bacillota bacterium
ATTTTTACCGCGGAAGCTGCTGCGGGAAAATACATAACCCGAAGTAATTGAAGTAATAATAGTTCCTGCTACAATAAAGCTGCACATAAATATGCTGTTCCACATATAAGTCTGAAAATTTGAAAGCTTCCACGCACGTACATAGTTGTCAAAACTTATTGAGGAGGGAAAGAATGATGTTGAAGTCAATATATCTGCTGTTGATTTGAAAGACGATAATATTATATAGAATATGGGAAATATCACAATAACGGCAAATACGGTCAGAAGCAGATAAATTGGTATGGATAGAAGTGTACTTTTTGTTTTCATGGTATGTTCCCCCCTTAATATAGATCACTTGACTTCTTTGTAGCTTTAAAATATACTCCGGTGATTATCCCCAGAATAATAGCGGTAATAACCGCCAAAGAAGCTGCATAACCGTACTGGCTTATTGAATCGGCCGCACCGTATGAGAAGAAATACTTGAAGGTATAGGACATTACAACCTCTGTTTTACCCCCAGGCTGTCCGTTTGTGAGTACCAGTACAAGGTCGGACATTTTCATGCTGTTTACAATTGCCAGCATCAATACTACCCTCATTACAGGCGCCAGCATTGGAAGAGTAATTTTCGAAAATTTCTTCCAGACCCCTGCTCCGTCAATTTCAGCACATTCGTAAATTTCCTGCGGTACATTCTGTAGTCCCATTATAAAGAAAATCATATTTGTCCCGAAACTTCTCCATACACTGGCAAGTATGATTACCCAGTCGGCAAGCCACTGTGTTCCGAACCAGTTTATATTCTGCTGGATAAGTCCGAAGGTTTTAAGCAAATAGTTTACCGAGCCTCTGAAGGGCTCGAACATAAGAAAGAATACAAGTCCCACTATGGCACTGCTGACAATTGCAGGCATAAAAAATATTGTTCTGAAAAATGAATTTATTCTTTTTGTACTGTTAAGAACTACTGCAAGAAATATTGCGAAGGGGATTTCAATGGCCAGTTTTATTGCCACAATATAAAAAGTATTTAGCAGAGATGCCCAGTAATGACTGTCCCGTGTAAATGCTCTGACGAAGTTATCAAAGCCTATAAATTTAGCTGTTGTCATACCATCATAATCAAAGCCCGACCAGCGTATCAGCCATAGCATGGGATAGATGGTAAACAGGGCGAAACCTATCAACATGGGCAAAAGCATAAGAATTGCCTGAATATTGTCTTTTTTTACACCCTGCCTGTATCCGCCAAAGGAGCCAAAGGCTGCTGATTTTTTTAATTGTTCCATGTGTTTGTCTCCTTGTTTTTTGGGAAGGGAGTATAAAGTACATGCCTGAAATCTGTACAGCTCAACACTTGTATTTCACCGGCAATTTCAGGCGTGTACTTTTAATGGAGCTTCCCATTTATTGGAGTTGCCTTATCTTGAGACAACTCTTTTTCATTAATTATTTATTTAAAGCTGGTATCCCATTCCTTATCAATGTACAAAGACATATCAAAACCATCGGCAACCGCTTTTTCCAGCGCAGTGTTGTAACGCTTGTCAAGATCGGCCAGAACTTTGGCGATATCAGGATCTGAACCAGCGACGAGATTGATGATGGTGTTCTGGTATGGCTGGCCCTCAACAGTTATGCCGCCGTCGGGAGGAGTAAGTGTAAAATATGAGCGGCTGGTGTCGGCAAACTCTTTTGTACCTGCCTTTGTGAAATTACCGGAAGATTTCTGCTGAATATCTTCTCTTGCTATGAAGTCAACTTCCTGTTCCTGAATTGAGGTCTGAATCTCATCACTCTGGACAAGTTCATATACTTTCATAGCTTTTTCAGGCATATTTTCAGCGCTTGGTCCAATACACAGTGCATCTGCAATCTGGGCATAACCTTTGAATTTTTTGTCCTTGCTTAAAACAGGAGTATCGCAAACGCCCATTTCAAACTTGTACCCCAGCTTGGCCACACCGTTAACGTCCCAGCTGACTCCCGGCATCATTGCTATTCTGCCTGCCGCAAACTGAGCCACGCATTCATCGAGTCCCATTCCTTCGGCACCGGGGAATATACTGCCGTCAGCCTTCATTTGAAGTATTTTGTTAATATTCCCGGTAAAGTCTGAAAATTTGAATTTACCTTCTTTAAAGTCGTAACCCATGTGTCCGACAGAAGTTGCAAACTGTGTGGCAAAATACCATTTGCCCGAGGAGGCGGTATCTTTCAGATGTATTCCGTAGCCGTAGGCTTCCCCCTTATTGTCTGCTGTGATCTTCTTGGCGTAGGCCACCACATCATCCCATGTTTCGGGAGGTGTTGTGAAACCTGATTTTTCAAGTAAGGTTTTGTTGTACATAAACTTGGTGCTCAAAACCTTAAAAGGTATGCTGTAGGTTTTTCCGTCAAAAGTGGTGTAGCCTTTTATGAGTATATTCTCATATTTTTTCAGGAATTCGGGGCCGCCCGGCAAATCATCAATTGGCAGCATCCACTTTGATTTTATAAACGGCTCTTTAACTGTTCCGACAAATTTATATATTTCCGGACCCTGATCTGCAGCCAAGGCTACCTTCAAGACATCATTGTAGTCTCCGCCGAATATTTTATATTCGATATTTATCCCGTCTTTTGTGCCCTCTCCCGAGTTATATTTCGCTACTATGGGATCAATAATGGGCTGATACTGGTTATCATTTGACCATACGCGGACTGTCTGCATTTTTACGTTGTCAGCTTGAGAACTGTCACTCTGAGTACTTACCGCAGTCTCAGATGAGCCGCATCCTGCAAACAAGCTTGCTGTCAATGCCAAAGAAAGTGCACACCCCAGACCTCTTTTCAATTTAACTCTCACTGATATCTACCTCCTGAAAATAATTGATTTAATGAATTTTTTCACACTTGCCGGTTTTATGTCTGCTATTATTTATATTTTTCCGGCTAGTGGTCTGTAATATTTAAAGCGAATATCGTCCAAGGAGGAAAATTTTCCCGGGACAATATAGAAAGTTTAAACAATACCTATGCAAGGGCCCCTGCCTTTTGTCAATGTTAAAACTTTTTATTACCTTGCTGTATTTATAGCTTAACAGACTGCGGAAAGTTTAAAATACAAAAAGTTATTCTGGTTGGTACAAAATATTAAGATTTGAAACCAAAGGTACAAAATATTATGATTTGCTTTCCAATCAAGTAATATCTTAACCTTGAAGGTAAACATAAAGGCCTGTATAATACAATATTAACAAAGGTATTCAATAAAGGAGAATAACACAATGAATATCAGCATAAGGACCAAACTTGTATTATATTTCCTGGCATCCATTTTAGTACCCACATTGATTATAACCTCAATAGTATATGTACGTTCTACAAGTATAATAAATAAAAAGATGAATACCCTTATTGAACGCAATATAGACTCGGCCCGTTTAATCATAGAGCAAAGGCTGGAATTTATCAATGAACTGACCACTCTTATATCAATAAATCCCGATATAAAAAATGTCCTGAGTTCCGATCCTACGGAAGACATGACTGCTAATATCAGAGAGATAATAACTCTCGACCGTGCGCTGGACAGCTACTATCTTACCAATTATCATGTTTTCACCAATTCCTCGGCCGTACCTAAAATATATATGGTAAACAAACCCAATTATGCACGGTACGACCTGTCCACAAAAATTCACGACATATCCGAGGCCGAACAGAATCCCTGGTTCAGCCAGCTGAAAGATAAGAACATGGTGATTGTCAACAATCAACCAACTGATCAGATCACAGTAGCAAGAAAATTATATGATTTAAAAAGTGCGGACAGGGTTGTATCCGCAGCACTTTTAACAATTGATATGGATAAAAAATATTTCAACTCACTCTTATCCTCCTATAAGGCGTCACCCGGAACGGAAATCTATATCCTTGATGAAAACAATTCGGTTATATTAAAAAGTGATTCCGCAACCAGGGATTCCCTGAAATATCTGGAGTCAAATATATCTGATAAAAAGCTGGAGCTCATTTTTAATGCAAATCATATTACAAAACGGGATACCGTCAATGGAAGATCCACGTTGATCTCAACCGGCGAAATGCGTTCTCTGAACTGGAAGATAATCAGTTTTACCCGGGTCAATGAAATCAATGCCGACCAGAACAATCTAAATCATATTGTCATACTGCTTTTATCCGTCTGTATGGTAGTCGCACTCCTTACTGCATTTGCCTTATCAAAAAGTATTTCAAAACCTATAATAAAGCTTGTAAAATCAATGGCAACCGTCAGGGATCACAATTTTGAAATTAAACTGGATTATAAAAAGAAAGATGAATTCGGGTATCTGATCGGGCAGTACAAGCTGATGATCGGACAGATCAAGGAGTTGATAAACCAGCTCTACACCAGTGAGGCCAACAAGCAAAAAGCCGAATTGAATGCAAAGGATGCCGAGCTGCGTGCTCTCCAATCCCAGATAAATCCTCACTTTTTATATAATACGCTGGATTCCATAAACCTTTATGCCGTAAAATATAACGTACCGGTCATCAGCGATATGATAACCTCCCTGTCAAACTTTTTCCGCTATGGTTTGTGCAAGGGAAAATCCGTTATTACCATCGAAGAAGAGATAAAGCATATGGAAAGCTATATGGAAATACAAAATATGAGATTTAAACAAAAATTGAAATATACAATAAATATTCCCCGGGATATTAGAAAATACCAGATAGTGAAGCTGGTCCTTCAGCCCCTGGTAGAAAACTCAATCATCCATGGCTTCCAAACCTCAAGCCGCGAATGGATTCTGATTATTTCAGGCCGGATTGAAAATGATAATATTATATTAAGCGTAACTGACAATGGGGAGGGCGGAGATGTTTGCAGACTGAATGCCCTGCTGGATTCCGATGAAGCCCTGAATGAATCCATAGGTATATTTAACGTGCATGAGAGGATCAGAACAACTTACGGTAAGGAATACGGACTCCATTACTACAGGAACTCCGATTACGGAATTACAGCAGAAGTCGTGATACCATGCACCAGGATGGGAGGAACCTTAAATGATAACAGTACTATTGGCTGATGACGATTTTCTTGTCAGAGAGACACTATATGAAATAGTACCCTGGAAAGAGCTGGGAATGGAAGTCATAGCCCAGGCCGAAAACGGAAAACAGGCTCTTAATATGTGTATAGAACTCAAACCCGATATCCTGTTTACCGACATCAAAATGCCTTTTTTAAACGGTCTGGAGGTGGCAATAAGTCTGCAGGAACTGGATATTAATACCAAAATCGTGCTGATAAGCGGTATTCAGGACTTCAACTATGCAAAAACAGCCTTATCCATTAATGCGGCAGGGTATATTTTAAAACCCATACAGATAAAAGAAATAATTGAAGTACTTAAAAAAATCAGAAACAGTATTGATATGGAGCAAAACCGTGAGGAAGTATATTACAGGCTGAAAGTCCAGCTGGAAGAAAATATGTACCTGATGAAGGATAAGTTCCTTAACAACCTTGTTATGGGTATAATTACCGACCAGAATCTAATTTCCGAAAAGCTTGAGTACTTTCAGATACCCTTGAAAGTAAATGAAAGCATTGTAATAGCTGTCGCAGAAATTGATGATTATGTCAAGCGTGTAACTGATAAGGCAGAGAGTTATAAACAGTTTCTTAACTTTTCGGTAAAAAATATTATTGAAGAAACCCTGGTCAACCATCAGGCCGGTGTTTGCGTTTATACCAATGACAATCAATTTGTAATTATATTCAACAGGAAATTTTCCAGTGAGGAAAAAATGACTGTAATATTTGACGAAATGCAGGAATTACTTTCGGATTTCAATAAAATAACACTTTCAATCGGTGTCGGCAATCAGGTTTCCGGTATGGAAGCCCTTGCCGTTTCCTATAATAATGCCCTCAGTGCTCTGAATTATAAATTCTATACCGGAAAGAACTCCATCATTCACATAGGTGATATCAGCAATACCCAGAAGCTGTATCAGATGAGTGATTTCAATGTTTATTCCAATCTCAATCTTATGCAGAAGGAGCTTCTGTCGCAGATAAAGCTGGGAGACACCGAAAAACTTTCCAATACAGTGGAAAAGTACTTTGCTTTTTTAACTGAAGTGAAGCTCTTTACAGAAGAATATATCCGTGGAGTTTGTATTGAACTGATAATCAATGTTTATCAGGAGATTTTTAAGACAGAAACCGATGTACAGGAAATTTTTCCGCACTATTTGAATTCGGTGCAGACAGTTTTGAAGTCCGAAACGGTTTTCGATATGAAACAAACCGTATATCAGATGCTGGAGCATATTTGCAAGTATTTTAAGAGTAAATACTATCTGAAGCACGGCAATCTGGTAAGCCAGATAAAGGAACTGGCCGAGAAACGTTATATGGAAAACATCACTCTTTCAGATATTGCCAATGAAGTATATATGTCGCCAAACTACATTTGTTCGGTATTCAAAAAGGAAACAGGGATAACAATTAATGAATATCTGATAAAAGTCAAGATGGATGCAGCAAAAAACATGTTGAAGGATACCAGGATGAAAATCCTTGAAATAGCTGAAAAGCTGGGCTACGAAAATCCTCACTACTTCAGCTATTCCTTTAAAAAATATACCGGTCAGACTCCCCAGCAATACAGGACCTGATTATTATAAAAATCAAGGCAAGTTCCAGTAAAAAAATATGCCTGAAGTTACGGCTAAAACACTTGTGCTGAGCCGTGCAATTTCCAGGCATATTTTTGTGATTTTGTGATGCTTCAGTTCCTAACCTGCCTTTTTGAGAACATAATAATGTGGTTTCAGCCCCCTGTACATATAGTCACCGCTTTTCCATTCGAAGAACATATATGTATTGCCGTCAATTTCTTTAATTGTGCATTTACTGGATGTCTTATTCGTTTTGTTTATGATAATGTCCTTTGTCCAGCTAACTTCTTTGGTCTTAAAATAACCATCCGTTGCCGAAATGATAATTTCTCCATTCTTTAATAGTTCCAGTCCTGTCAAATACAAATCATCAAGACAATTCTTTGAATCAGGCTTAAACTGATCAATCTCCTTAACGAAATCCACACTTTCCCACTTGCCTACCATCTGCGAATCATTTTCAAACTGATAATCAATCCTGTCTTCTTTTGCAGCAGCTGTATAATCCGAATAGTCCGAATCATCTACTTTCTCCAGAACATAGAACTTTGGTTCGGTACCTCTGAACACATAGTCTCCGTTCTTCCACTGGAGGAAAAGGTATGTCTTTCCGTCAACCTCCCTTACATCATATGCACATGCAGTTTTCTCATACTTGTTTATTACCTTTCCTCTGGTCCATATTGTCGGGGCAAATGCAAGATTACCATTGCCTTCGTTAAGGGAATTCAGCATTGTCCCTCCCTTTACAAATACCAGCTCGTCAAGGTATAAACCTGCTTTGAAGCTTTGTTTGCCGGTTTGAAAATCATTTATCCTTTCAACGAAATCCACCGTTTTCCATTTTCCGATAACATTTGTATCATCAACAAAAGGGTAATCAGTGTTGTCTACCGTCCTGTTGAAATACTGATAACTTGCAAAGCCTGCAGAAAACATAAATATACACGTTAATATTGAAATCAACGGAATCATATAAGCCTTTCTGAAACTATGAACCCTCATATTTTCAAGCTTGATCCTATTCCAGATTTTATTGAAATCAGTTGAGGTTTTATGGTTATCCAATGCTTCCTTAGTGGTTTTCATTATGTCAAATTCAGATAGCTCCATTATATTCTCCTCCTTTTATTTCACTTTGCAGTTCTTCATTAAACTTTCTCCTCAAAGCAGTTAGTGCAGAATTCAGCCTGGACTTGCAAGTTCCCAGAGGAATATTCAGAACTGCCGCTACTTCATTCAATTTCATGCCCAGAAAAAAATGAAGCACAACTACCTCCCTGCACTTATGTGACAGTTTGTTGATCTCTTCCCATAATTCTTTATTTCTCTGTTCATTGAAGAAAGCAGTCTCAACAAATTCAATACCTTCCTGTTCAGGAACATTTCCGAAGAAAGCCAGCCATTTTTGCTTTCTGTGCATGTTCCTGGCCGTATTGACGGTTATTCTGTATATCCAGGGTTCGAAGGGTTTATCGGCATCGTACTGTTCATACTTTCTGAACACCTGTATGAAGGTTTCCTGCATTATATCCTCTGCCATTGATTTTGATTGTATTATAAACAGTGCAACTCTATATACGAAATCCGAATATTCGCTGTATATAAAAGCCGCATGTTCTTTGGTAATGATTCCGGCCGTGAGTATCACTCCCTTTTAAGTTATTCATCCTATATACACAATGAGCTGGAAAATGGTTCGGTATTTCAACGATATTTTTTTGCATTATGCTTAATCCATTTTATCAATATTTTTATATCAAAAAGGCAGACCCTTCCATAAGTCAATTACTTCCTGTAATTTGTTTTTTGGCAGTAATTTTATTTTTTTTGATTTCGGCCATTATCCAAATAAACACAGGCAGTATAGCCTGAAATGGAAAAGCATAAAAAGGATAAACTTTAAATGCCCATTCCGACATTGTCATAATGTCTTTATATATAAATTGGGCAAAATACACCATAAGCAAGCCCAATTGAATGGTAATTGATCTGTAATCATGTAAATTGAATATTTTCGAAAGCCCCTTTGCTGCAACAAACAAACAAATACTGATTTTTATTAATGCTGCAACTGCAAAAACAAAAGCAACCGATACTTCGATTCTTTGCAGAAAATCACCAACGGTTATCCGGCTGACAGCCACATGCGACGGGAAATACAGGCTTGTCCCCAGCGGTCCTAAAATCAATATATTCCTGAAAGTTATGGCTATTATAATCAAGGCTGCCAGGGATACACCGTAAAAATATACTCTATAAGGTGATTTTTTCGTTTTCAAGGTGAAAAAGACACCTAAAAAAACAACCGACTCGGCAAAAGGAAAGGCAAAAGTAGAAAAGGAGCCTCCCAGTATTGAAGTAATTGTACTGCTGAGAAAAGGCTTTATATGGTTAGCTTTCATCTCAGGTATTCCCAGAAACTGTACTATTATTATTATAACAAGCAGGATGGGCAGAAGATAGGCACAGGTCCTGCCTATAACTTCTATTCCCAATTTGACTGCCATTATTGCAACAACTCCGATAGTAAGCATAAGTATAAACATTGGAGTCTCGGGCATTACCACAACATTCACAAATTCTCCGAAGTTCCGGATTACCAGGGTTCCCAGATGAAAAGCATACCAAATAAATAAAACTGCAACCAACCTCCCAAATATTTTTCCCATCAGCATAATCAATATATCAAACAGATCATAACCTTGAAATATGGTTTGTATTCTGGCATAAATCAGTATAACAGGTGCCGCCAGCAGCAATCCTACTATTCCGGAAATCCATCTGTCGTTTTTTGCTTCACCGGCAATTCCCAGAATGAGAGTGCTTCCAATAGTAAAAATTATTAAAATACAAATTGCTTCTTTATCGGTAATATTTTCCTTTCTCATTTTTCCTCCATGCATCTGAAGTCTTACCAGCCAAACTAACCCGGCTTTCCGAATATTGACTCTACAATTTTTTTAATGGACTCTTGAGGACTGGGAATTTCCACGTCAAAGCACAAAAGCAGCACTATTATCATGGAAAGGGTCCATAAAACCGCATTAACAATAAAGTCACCCCATTTTTTTTCCTTATACAAAGGAATAAATTCATATATTGCCAAAAAAGCATATATTATGATTACCATTACGCACATAAATTATTTTACCTTAACCTCCAGAGGCTTCGAGAGCATAGCACTGTTTTTAATGAGAATTTTTGTTTTTACATTTACCTCTGATTTTTTAAATCTTTCATCCCAGTCTCCTCTCAGCTTTTGCCATTCTTTATAGTCGTTTTCGTAAATTTTTTTACCAAAGCCGAATATATCAGTTCCATAGTCCTTTTGAATTTTTTTTACGGTTTTCTCGATCCTGTTTTTAAGTATTGTTTCTGTTAATTCAGCAAGCTCCTCCCTGCCTTTTTCTTCTATTAAATTCTTACTCCCTCCCAACTCGGCAAGGGTCACCGTTGTCTCAATATCAATATTTATTTTAATATTATTCCCGCTGATAACCGGTTTAATTTTAGTCTTACTTTTAAAGATTTCAAATGTTACAGGTATCTCTTTTTCTTTTTCCTTTCCCTTTATTGTTTCAACTAAAAGTCCGCCCTTAATATTATCCTGTGCAAACAGAATATCCTTTGTATCATCTTCATCTACTATTCCAATCAATTTGTCCCCTCTGAATATTGCTGTTCCTCCGACAGAAGGTACTTTTTCTCCGCTGTCGGTCTCTTCTAATTTAACCGCAGCCACACATCCATGTATACCTTCCTCAGCCATATTATTGGCGAATTCCCATATCTCCACCCTTGGGGCTTTGGACAAGCTTGCCTCGTTTTTTAACATATCTTCCATCTCAAAAGCTTTTATGGCCTGAGTTACTTCATTACCTTTAAAAATCTCCTCTGCCGTGTCTTCGGTGGAAATGGCAAGATGTACATTGGCTCTGGTTTCAGAATCCCGGTTAAACCAATCAATCATTTCTATTACACCTTTTTCTGCAATCTCCTTACTTATTATCAGGATTTTGTTGTGACTCCAATATAGTCTTTTTCCTGATACGGCAATTGCATTTCGTGCGCAGTCAAATATCGTTTCCCCTTCTGACGAAATCAGCTTTGATTCTGTAACCGCATTGTTTCCGGCGGCAATCTTTACAATTTCCACAGTCAGTTTATACCTTGCGTTCTCACCTTTATCCACAGCAGTTCCCGCAACAATGGCCAGATTTTCGACTTCCCTGTAGTTCCAGCAGGCGGTTGCCGCAAATGAATTTATTAAAATGATGCTTGAAAGCAAAATAAGCTTTACATTCCTCTTCACATTATTTCCCCTTTTTCTTTTTTGGAGTCTGTCGAACCAGGTTTCTTGCGCCGATAATTTTGGGTCTTAAGGTCATGGACCACCAGGGAGCTCTGACCAGTACATCCTGCCCGTCATGATTTTCTATTTTGGTAGTGCCAAGCATGTAGGGTACTCCGAAAGACCGTAAACTCATAAGGTGTAACAGTGTTACGACAAATCCGAAAATAAAACCGTATATCCCGATAAAGGCGGAAGCAAACATCAGGAAAAAACGGATAAGAATAGAGGGCCCTATAAAAGTTATATTCATTAAGTTAACAATCCCTGTAAAGGCCGTAATAATGACTATCGGTGCGCTCACAAGTCTGGCTTCAACGGCTGCCTGTCCCAACACAAGAGTTCCGACAATATTCACAGCCTGTCCGATAGGTGTCGGCATTCTTGTTCCCACCTCCCTTAAGAGGTCAAAAATCAATAGCATAATAAACATGCTAAAGATTGTAGGAAAGGGAACACCTTCCCTTGAAGCCGATATGCTTAACAGCAAAGGCGTCGGCAGCATTTCCTGGTGATAGGTGACAATAGCCACAAATATAGCCGGCACACTTATAGATAGAAGCAGGGACATACCTCTGAACAGTCTGTTGATAGACGCAAAGATATAATTGTTGTAATAATCTTCATTGGACTGTATTGTTTCAACTATTACAAAAGGAACTGTCAGTACTACCGGACTGCCGTCAACAATTACAGCTACCCTTCCGCCCAACAATCTGGCTGCCGCAACATCCGGCCTTTCAGTGTATCCTACAGTTTCCAGCGGTGAAAAGGGTTCGTCCCGGATTAATTCCTGGATATAGCCCGAATCAAGTATTCCGTCGATTTTGATTTCGTCAAGACGCCTTTCCAGTTCTTTAAGTATATCTCTGGAGACAATATCGTCTATATAACAGATACATACTTTTGTATGGGTTCTCTCTCCAAGCTCCTTGAATTTAAACTTAAGCTCATGACTCTTTATTTTCCGCCTGATTAAGGAAATATTTATTAAAATTGATTCTGTGAAGCCTTCCCTTGGCCCCCGTACAACTCTTGCAGACTCAGGTTCGGTTATGGAACGGGTCTGCCAGCCCTTTGAACTTATTATAAGTACCCTGTCGCAGTCCTCAAGCAAAAAAACCGTATCACCAGTAAACAATGCGGCCGCAATTGTATTAAAATCCTCCGCTACTGAAATATTGTTGGCTGCAATGATTTTATACCTTAACTCCTCCAGCAGGTTATGGCTCGAAATATTTTGTGTTAAATCCTCTGAAAGAATTGGCTTAATAATGTTTTCATTAACTATTTCAGAATTTACCATACCATCCAGATAAAAAATACAGCATTTGGCCGAATCCAGATGTTTATTCTGAAATACCCTGTAAACTACGGTTTCATCCTCTGAAAATACATTTTTCAGCAGTTCTATATTTTCCTCCAGGGATTTGGCCAACGTTTTCCGGCTTTCAGTATTTTTTTCTTCCTTAGCGGTTCTCTCAGGTTTCCTTTTACGCAGTATCTTATACATATTAACCTCCATGAGCCACATTTGTGGCCACAAAATGTGATGAAAATTTATATCCTTTATCGCAATGTGGCGAATAAAGGAGGTTAATTGGCCATGTTAACAACCAATGATTAGTTTGCGCAAAGGAAGCCAAGCCTAGTCATAAATATAAGAAAAGTATCCAACAAGAAATTTGCTTCTTGGAATTTTCCGGCGTACACATTTCAAACTCAGTACAATAAGTGCCTCATTACTGTTCCAAAACTTATAAATTCCTATACTCTAAAAAAACTCTTCGGATATGAATAATTCATATCCGAAGAGTTTTTTTATCACTTATTTTTCCTGTGGGAAGTTTTATTGCGGAACAGGGATAAACCTCCGAAGCCCCCGATAATAGCCATGTAAAAACCAAAATCATACCACCAGCCTGTATTTGCAACTTCGTATACTCTTATATTTTTGTCAAACAGTCCCCAAACCAATGAAACAGGAGAAATCCATCCATGCCAGATACCCCAGAAAAAACCTGCCGGTTTGGCAGCAGTATATGTGCCGTCCCCTGGTATGCAGCCTGTTAGTACGAACAAGAGCAACACTCCCAAAGAAAATAATGCCAACTTTTTTTTCATAATACCCCCCCATTATAACAGAATTTATTTCTTCTTTTTTCCTTTAATTTTCGCCAGTTCGATATTTTCAGCCGCTCTGAATTTAACAATTCTGCTGATCAAATCAAAGGGCATGGGCCTGTCAACCGGAAACTGTACCGACCCTTTTGCTCCCTTATACCCTGACAATTCATCCTTGAAAGCTTCAATACCGCTGGGGGCAGGATAGAAGCCTATGTGTTTCTTATGCGCAGCAAAATGGACCAGATTACCATACAATGTAAAGGTCGGCATCTGATAGCTTATTTTTTCAGCTGCCTCAGGAGCTGCTTCCTTTATACACTGCCTTATTTGCTGCAATATCTGACGGATATCCTCATCAAAGTGCAGAATATATTCATCTACCGTTTCAGCAGGATTGATATTTTTATCCATAGGTACCTCTTCACCTCCTTTATATAAAATATGTTAGGCATTTGCGAAATGCCCGAATCCATTGATTTCATTGGATTCTATTTGGTGATTTATATAAATTTTCTCTCCGGTTGGTTAAAATGAAAGTACCAACCAACACTTAACCGGAAACCGGAGGGAAAATCTATGGCTACTAAATTCTTTTCTCAGCTTTCTTTAGCTGATCATTTTCAAGATTGCAGAAGTTTTTTTGAATCTGATACTCCTACTTTCTTTGAACTTATGAAAAAACATTTCAACTTGCTTGAGTTCATCCCTAATAGCTTTTATACTGCCTTCTATAAGTCTTTAGGCCGCAATCGTGATTACCCGTTACATG
>JAEVZU010000112.1 GCA_023392075.1 Bacillota bacterium
GAAAAAATAAGCATTGGAAAATACAGCAGGCTGGCAGCAGCACTTGCTATTTTAATGTTTGGCGCAATTCCTCCCACCAGTAGCCCAATGCTGAACATTGACAGCATAACCAGTAAGTATGCTCCTAAGAATTGAACCCATGAGCCGTATAACTGATAGCCAAAAAATATCGCCCCTGTTGCATAGACAAGGATAAGTGAAATAACCGAATAAAGTGCATAAATGACAACCTGTACCGCCAGTATAAGAGCAGGATTGGCAGGTGTGACTTTGAACCGCTTCAATATTTTTCTGTTTCGATAATCAGATACAACTAAGGGAAGCCCCATCACACCTCCGGCACAAATGGCAATGGTTGATACCGCACCGAAAGATTGTGCTAAAAAGGTATAACCCGCACCGTCAAAAGCAGGTTTATCTCCAAATACTGCTCCCAGGATAATAACGACAACAACAGGCATACAGATAGCAAAAATAAACATATCCATCCCACGGAGGGATAACCTCATTTCCGTTTTAAGTAAGGCTCTAAATGCTTTCATTTTCTACCTCCTCGTCTGTATACCAAAGGTATGCGTCCTCAAATTTTTCATAAGGGCTGGTGGAGATTGCTTCTTGTACTGTCCCGTTAAAAACACTTTCTCCCTTTTTCAAAATCATGATTTTATCACACAGTGCTTCTACCTCGTCCATAAAATGAGAGGTTAATAGAATCGTAATTCCTTTCGCTTTTAATTTGGAAAGGCTTTTCCACACATCCCGTCGTGCCTTGGCATCCAAGCCGGTGGTTAACTCGTCCAAGAATACGACTTCGGGATTGGGAATCAGCGCCAGCACGATGAAAAGTCGCTGCTTCTGTCCTCCCGAAAGCTCACTGACCAAGCTTTTCAGCTTGTCCGAAAGTCCGAATTGCTTTAGAAGAGTGCCATAATCCAGAGAAGTTTTGTAAAGCGAAGCCGTGACCTCACAAAGTTCAGCCACCTTTATTTTGTCCTGATAGTTTGCTTCCTGAAATTGAACGCCCACCTTCTCAAATAATCTTTTGCGCTCTTTTTGGGGATTCATACCCAGAATGGATATGGTTCCGCTGTCTGGTTTCTTTGTTCCTAAAATACATTCAATTGTGGTGCTTTTACCCGCGCCATTTGCACCCAGCAAGCCAAATACTTCACCACCGCAAATGGAGATATTGATATTTTCCACTGCTTTGATGTTGTCATAAGACTTGCATAGGTTTTTTACTTCAATCGTTGTTTCCATGCGATTAAATCCCTCCTTTTCTTTGCATAAAAAGAATAACACCAGAACAAAGTCTGGTGTTAAAGTGTAGGGTTTTCCTGAAATTGTTTCTTCATTTTTTCAAGATGAGCAAGCATGACTTTTGCGTTTAGTTCAGCGCAATGCAATGATGTGAGTAGCTTATCACATACAGAAATAATATCGTCATTTTGATTTGGAGTGTCAATTACCTGCCGAATGTCCGCTTCGGGATTTCGAGATAAGGTATTGAGCATCCGCAAAATTGCTGAAAGAGAGTAATTGGCACAACGCAAGGAACGTATTATTTTCAACCGCCGAATATCTTCGTCACCATAAACGCGATATCCATTTTGTTTTCTCTTTACAGTAAGTAATCCGTTCATTTCCCAATTTCTTAAAGCGTCTATTGAGATTTGTAAATAATCGGCCGCCTCTTTTCTGGTTAAGAACGTAGTGCCTGTTTCCTGACTGTCACCTGATAACAGCTTTTCAGCAATCGCTATGGCTTCTTCGGCATTTCGTTGTTCGCTTCTAATCTGTTTCAGATAATATTCCGTCAGGCAAATTGCCTTGCCAAAATTCCCAAGTGCGGAAGTTTTAATAATTGTAATCGCCAGTTTCCTCAGGCCATTTTGCAGGACTTCAACCTTTAGAGCAATTCTCACAAATTTAATCTGCTCCATATGAAAATCTGTAAAGACACGATAGCCATTTTCTTTACGCTCCGGTTGGGGAATAAGTTCAAGTTCTTCATAAAGCCGCACGGTATTGGGATGAATTCCAATGCTACGTGCAATTGCGGATGTCTTGTAAGTGTTCATTTTATCACCGCCGTTCTATTACACCATAATACCAGCATATAAAAGTCTGGTGATATAGTGGAGGGTTTTAATTGTAACTTATGAAAATAATAAGTGCAAGCATATGAAAACTATACTACCTGAAGCGCAGTTTTTTATTGCACAAAATGAATATATTATGAGCTAAATTGAAGCGGCGGAATACAGGAGCTTTGACAAAAGAATAGTGCGGTGAGGGGTGAAACTTGACTAAGTGGCAATTACCAGATATAGTTTTATTTGTAATAACTTTGGTTGTTTAAATTTATTTATATTGCAATCTAGTATTAATTAATTTGGGGGGAAGAACATGGACGAAATATTAAAGGTTAGGCTTCATGACATTCCGTTAAAACATATAAACGAGCATTCGGGGTATGAATATTATAAGCGTGAACTAATACCAAAAGAGAATGCTCAGCAATGTTCTATATCTGTTTATGAGATACCTCCCGGAAAATCAGCATATCCATATCATTACCATACAAAGAACGAAGAAGCATTTTATATTATTAATGGTAATGGTATACTTAAAACTCCCTCAGGAGATAAAGAAGTATCCGCAGGTGAATTTTTGTTTTTTCCGTCCAATGAAAAAGGTGCTCATAAATTAACAAATACTTCTGAAACAGAAGTACTTATATATTTAGATTTTGACACACATAACGAAATTGATGTAGCATTTTATCCTGATTCAGGGAAAATAGGAGTTTGGGGTAAGAACATCAACAAGCTATTTAAGATAAACCAACAAGTTGAATATTACGATGGTGAATAGATATATACATATATCGCAATGTGGCGAATAAAGTAGGTTAATTGGCCATGTGCGCTTTCAAAGTATTTGAAAAATACTTTGGTATTGGCAAATACTTTGAATATTTCGCACGGCCATAAGTTCACAGGTTCGCTTGGAAGACTAGCACCTCTGCACCGGTTTGGTAAAGCTTCATGAGCTAGGAGAAACAAATCACTTTTAAATATCTTAAAAAAATTTTGTTAACATGTATTCTACTTGTTAGCTTTTTATTTCATGGTATAATTTTATGAGTAGTTATAAGAGTGATGTTGATTCTCTTGATAGTCTTGGAAATAAGTTTGATGTAATAAACAGTTGTTTTATTGGCAGGAGTATGACTGAATAGGAGGAACTAAAAGATGAATAATGAAAAATGTGACCTGGTTCGTCCAAACGGAGTCAAAGAAAAGAAAATGGAAGTGATTGACGGTTACACAATCAAATACCATGCAAATGGTACCACCATTTGGTCCAAAGGGAAAATTGTTAATGATAAGCCAGAAGGTTATTGGGAATGGTATCGACCTAATGGAACTATAAAACGTTCGGGGTATTTTAATAAGGGAGAGCCCGTTGGTGAGTGGATCACATACGATAGCGAAGGCAAAAAATATAAAACAACCAACCGTGTAAAAAGTTAGCAGGTATTAGGGAGAAGGAGCGATTATTTCGCCTTCCTTTTTTTATTAAGAATACATTCCAGATATACTATTATTTTTGATGAATTGTTTTTGAATTTGTATTGCAGGATATAGTATAGTTTAGTTCTTTATTTATAAAATATAAGGTGTTGATATGGAGAATGATGGCATAGAAATTACAATTGAAGAATACGATAAAAGTCATGTTATAGCATTTGTTGAGAAGAACGATAAGAGTATGATGCTGATATTCGGACTTTATGAATTTGCTGAAAATATGGAATTTGGAGGTATTAATGTTGTTTATGGAAGTAAAAACGGCAGAGAAGGACTTATTTTTGATAAAGCCGAAAAAATACTAATAAGGACTGAGATAGAACTTTTTATATATCAGTACAATCTTAGCAAATATAATCCATAAGACGTAATTTTATATATCAAGAATCATTCTATTACCGCACATTCAGCAAAATTGAACTTGCGGTATTCTTACTGTCCATTTTCGGGCGCAAAATAAGAAGATTGCGTCAAAGAAATAAATTTGATAGGACGTATTTGCTTAAAATGACGACTCTTCAATTCTTATTATAAATAATATTATTTTCGTAAAGGTTTATTTATATTATAACAAAATAGAATTTATTCAATATTTAAGAAAGGAAACAAGCTTATGCTATTGTCTGAAGTACTATTTCAGGATCGTTTTCCTGTAGAAATAAAAACAGTCCAAGTATGTAAAATGTAGCTATGGACTATATAGGAACCTAAAATAAAAGTGAAAAGTTTGAAGAACTTTACAAGTATATTATCCAAACCAGATTACATTGTAGAGTTTTCAGTCCTATTCTAGAGGTGTTCACTAAAATAAATCAATAACAGAAGGTATAAAAATTCTTACAATACATACATTTTTAATCACTAGAAATTACCTCTGGACAATTACACTATTCTGTGTTACTATATACCGGTAATGAGTAATACTGCATACAAGTTATACAGAATAGCAAGGAGGAGTTACTTTGGAGAACCTTACAGAAATGCTCAAAGGTGTGCTTGAGGGCTGTGTTCTTGAAATAATCAGCCACAAGGAAATCTACGGATACGAGATCACACGGCGGCTAAATGCCCTTGGATTTTCGGACGTTGTGGATGGGACAGTTTATACCATCTTGGTGCGGCTCGAAAAGAACAAGCTGGTGGAAATTACCAGAAAGCCATCAGATATGGGACCGCCGCGAAAATTTTTTACTCTCAACGACGCGGGACGCAAGGAACTACGAAGGTTCTGGGAAAAATGGGAGTTCGTATCATCAAAAATAAATGAGTTAAAGGAGAGAAAATAATGAATTTTTGGGATAAAATCACAGGAAACGACATGACTAAAGAATTGAGAACTTTTGAATCGCGAGCCAAAAAGCTGCCGGATGATTATCAAGCTGCATGGGAAAAAATTAAAGCCAATCTTTGGCCGCACTCAGATTTCACCGGTCGCAACCTCATGCCAATTCTTGACGGTGTGCTTGGCCTGCTCGAAGAAACGGCGGCGGACGGTCAGAGAGTCCAAGAGGTTTTGGGTGAAGATATCAAAGGCTTTTGTTCGGCGTTGGCCGGCGAAGAAGGGGCAAAGACATTTCGCGACAAGTGGCGCAAGCAACTAAACAATAATATTGCTAAAAAATTAGGTAAATAGGAGGATAAAATGAGAATACAAGATATCATTGAAGGTAAAAAAGAGTGGCGAGCGCACGTGGCGCGTGTCAAAGCGCTCCCGCAAGAATATCAGATTGTTTATACAGAGATTCAAAAATATCTCTTTAAGGTCGGTCCTGTTGAACTAACCGACGGGACGGGTTTGCTCTCGGGGATTGTCGATCTTTTTGAAGAGGGCGCGGCCATGGGGAAAGGCGTGCTCGAAGTGACGGGCAGTGACGTAGCGGTTTTCTGCGACGATCTAATCAAAGATTCAAAAACTTACGCTGACATCTATCAAGAATCTGCCGGCCAAGAAGTGAACAAGGCCATGAAGAAGGTTAAGGAGGAGCAATCAAATGTCTGAGTTTTTTGATAATTATTTCAATATCAAAAAAATAATTGAGAGCAAGCGCGAGTACAAACAACAGATGGCTAGAGTTGCGGCTCTGCCCAAAGACTATCAATACGTATTTAAGAAAATTCAGGGATATATGTGGAATTTCGCGGGAGGAGACGGCTATGACATGATGAAGATTCATTATGATCTGATAGAACTGTTCGAGGCCGGCGCGGCGGAAGGCAAGCATGTTTTGGAGATTACCGGCGAAGATGTGGCCGCGTTCTGCGATGAGCTTCTGCGCAGCGCCAGAACATACACGGAAGACTGGCACGAGGCGCTCAACCATGACATACTGAAAAAATTCGGAAAGGGGAACGGTTCTAAATGAAAGACACCGCCATTCAGGTAAAGAATTTAAAAAAATCCTTCAAGACCACGGAAGTCCTGAAAGGAGTGGATTTCGAAGTGGAAAAAGGCAGTATTTTCGCCCTGCTTGGTTCCAACGGCGCGGGCAAGACGACGATTGTCAGAATCCTCACCACGCTGCTCAAACAGGATAGCGGGACTGCTACTGTCAACGGCTTCGACGTTGCGGCAAAGCCCGACAACGTGCGGCAGTCGATCAGTCTGACCGGGCAATTTGCCGCCGTGGACGAGATTTTGACCGGGCGGGAAAATTTGATCATGATAACCAAGCTGCGGCATCTCAAAAATCCCCGGCAGGTTTCAGATGATTTACTGAACCGCTTCGGCCTGACCGACGCCGCCGACCGCAGGGTGTCCACCTACTCGGGCGGTATGCGCCGCAGGCTTGACATTGCCATGAGCCTGATCGGAAAACCGCAGCTCATTTTTCTCGACGAGCCGACCACCGGGCTTGACCCCGAGGCGCGCATCGAGGTTTGGAAGACGGTGAAAGAGCTTACTGAGGGCGGCACGACGGTATTTCTGACCACACAGTATCTGGAGGAAGCGGAACAGCTTGCCGATCAGATTGCCATTCTGCATGAGGGCAGGATTATCGTGAGCGGCACACTTGCTGAACTGAAAAAGCTGTTCCCGCCCGAAAAAGTGGAGTACATTGAAAAGCAACCCACATTGGAGGAAATATTCCTCGCAATCATCGGCAAAAAGGAGGAAAAGTAAATGGGAACGATTAAGAAACACTTTTTCAGCGATATGGGCGTTATGCTCGGACGCTCCATGCGTCATATTTTCCGCAGCATGGATACCATCATCACGGTCACCATCACTCCCATCGCGATGATGCTGCTGTTCGTTTACGTATTCGGCGGCGCAATTCAAACCGGAACGGACAATTATGTAAATTACCTGCTGCCCGGAATCCTGCTGATTGCAATTGCAAGCGGCATATCCTACACGGCTTACCGTCTGTTTATGGATATGCAAAGCGGCATCTTCGAACGATTCCACTCCATGCCGATTACGCGTTCGGCCGCGCTGTGGGGGCATGTGCTGACTTCGCTGGTGTCCAATGCGATTTCGGTTGTTGTAATCATTCTTGTAGCTTTCATTATGGG
>JAEVZU010000184.1 GCA_023392075.1 Bacillota bacterium
GGGGTGAGTCCATGCAAATGGTAGGGAGGTCCTATTGCCCGAGCCCGGCAGCTAACTTCGGAAGCGAATTATAGGAGGAGCCAATGTCAGGTAAGATCAGCAAGATACTTGTCGGATGTATTTTTGCGTTTTCTCTGGTGCTTATTTGCTCGGTCGCCATGGCTGCATCCCAGCCGGCGCAGATTGTAGGAACAAAAGTAAACGTCAGAACAGAGCCCGATACATCTTCAAGTGTAGTAACAAAGTTATCCAATTCAAGGGTATCGGTTGTTGATGGGTCTGATGGGTGGTACAAGATTTCTTTTAGCGGAAAGACAGGGTGGGTTAGCAGTGACTACATAAAAGTTCTGACTGCAAAAGGAAAGATTAATGCTAATGGTGTTAATTTTAGGGAAACTGCAGGTACATCAGGCAAAATAATTGATTCTCTAGGTGAGGGAACGAGTGTTGAAATTCTTGATACTCTCTCAGGTTGGCACAAGGTAAAGGTAGCCTCAAAGGTTGGTTATGTAGCCACCAAATTTGTTACAGCTGCCAGCACCGAACAAAAATCATCTCGTTCCACGACAGCAACTACTATTAAGGCAGAAGATATAGAAGTAGCCGATGATTCTGCTGAAAATGATGTAGTTGCATATGCTAAAAAGTTTGTTGGAGTACGGTATGTTTATGGTGGAAAAAGCCCAAGCGGCTTTGATTGCTCAGGATTTGTCGGATACGTTTATGAGAATTTCGGAGTAAAACTTAATAGTTCATCAGCAAGTATGTATTCTGACGGTGTTAAAGTATCAAAGAGTGCATTAAAGGCAGGGGATCTGTTATTTTTCGACGCTTCTTCCAGAAAGGCATCCGGCGTAATAGACCATGTAGGTATTTATGTAGGTGGAGGCAAGTTTATTCATGCTTCAACCTCAAACAAAAAGGTTATTATTCAAGACCTATCTGAATACCGGGGAAAATATATTGGTGCAAGAAGAGTAATGTAATTTTATCATAAACCGCAAAAACGTCCTGAACAGGGCGTTTTTGTGTATTCTTTTCCAACGTCAGATCAATATAACAAATCTTATCCAATTCTAAAAATTTCTTTATACAATTCTATGGAGGTCACATGTTTTTCAAAAGACCGCTATGTCTTTTTTGCGTGTCATTTATTGCGGGAATACTGTTGTCTGTTCAAGTCAGCTTTTCTCTGTTCATGCTCCTGGCAGCTATCGGTCACTTTATGTTAACTATAATGTTTAATAGGTTCAGAAAGGCAGTGGTTTTTATACTTCTATCATTGCTGTTCTTTACCGCAGGAGGGGTATTATTTAATAATTCTCAACAGGTATATACCTGTGCATTGAATGAACTTTATGGGAAAGAAATTACTTTTCAAGGTTACATTGACAGTGAGGTTGAGCAGGACGGAGATAAGCTTGTATTTATTTTTAAAGCCGACAGAAAGCCGGTATCGGCAAAATTAATTGTCAATGTGTATGGTCGCGGCGGCAGTGGCTTTGCTGACAAAATAGGGTATAGGACAAGGCTTTCGATGAGTGCTGTCATTAATAAACCCAAACCGGCTACAAATCCCGGAGGTTTCAATTATGAAAGGTATCTGGCTTCTCAAGGGATATCGGGGACGGTTAATATCCTGAACGGCGCAGGGATAAGTGTTGTAGGCAAAGAGCCGGGCGGCTGGTTTAACAAATTGGGTTTTAAAATAAAAAATAAAGTATTGGGAATAGTTGAGCACTGTCTCGATAAAAACCAGGCCGGCCTGTTGTCAGGAATGATTATCGGATATAAGGACGGCCTGGATGAAAATGCTTTCCAGGCATTTAGCAGAGCCGGGCTGACTCATATAATGGTAGCCTCGGGAATGAATGTTGCGTTTATAATTCTACCGCTTATGTTTTTATTTAATAAATTACGTTTAGGAAATAAGACATCAAGTATAATAACCATTTTTGTGCTGATTCTATTTGTATTTGTGGCAGGATTCTCAGCCTCAGTGGTCAGGGCAGTGATTATGGGCATAATAATTCTGGCCGGCAAAATAATTATGCGGGAAACAGATATATATACAAGTATTTCGGCTGCTGCATTGATACTTTTGTTTATTAACCCTTATACCCTTTATGATATTGGGTTCCAGCTTTCTTTTATGGCAACGCTGTCCCTTGTAATGTTTTATCCGCCCATAAAAAAGGCTGTGACACACAGTCGTATTCCTGAAATTGTGGCCGATACTCTGGCGGCTACGCTTGCAGCCCAGCTGGGAGTGATTCCGGTCACATTATATTATTTTAACAATTTATCTTTAATATCGGTCATTTCAAATCTCTTAGTGGTCCCATTGGTCCAGGTCATAACAATAATAGGCTTTATCATGGTTTTTGCAGGATTGCTGAACATTCACCTGGCGGTACTTATCGGCTATATAAACAATTCTTTTCTGTCCTTTGTACTCTTTGTTACCGAGATATCTTCTAAAGTTCCCTATGCTTCATTAAAACTTCCCACCCCTCCCATTTGGCTGGTTTTACTCTACTATATTTTTATTCTTTATCTTTTTAAATTCAGACAGAGCCTGAACGGCATAAAATGTTTCGGGCAGGTAAAATTGGCGGCGGCAGGCCTTGCAGTTTTAATTATTGTGGTCGGCTCTTTGCTCCCAAAGCCAATGGAGATTACATTTATTGACGTTGGACAGGGGGATGGTGCCTTCATAAAAACAGCACACGGTAAAAAAGTATTGATTGACGGAGGCGGAAGGGATGCAGGATCAAAATCTTCATTTGATATAGGTGAAGCTGTTATGGTACCATATATCCTGGACCGGGGAACAAAAAGCATAGATATTGTCATAGCCAGCCACGGGCATTCGGATCATACAGAGGGGTTGGAAGCTGTTTTGAAAGAAATGAAGGTCGGGTTGCTGATCCTTCCTGATACTGACGGGAACGGTTTTGAAAAACTTGAGGCCATTTGCATAAAAAAAGATATAAAAATTGAAGAGTGCAAAAAAGGTGATCTGATCCGACTGGACAAGGAAACAAAACTTGAGGTTCTGAACCCGTTGGAGTTTTCAAAGGATACTCTGGCACAACAGTCTTTAAATAACAGTTCATTGGTGTTAAAATTAATTTACAAAAATATAAAAGTATTATTTACCGGAGACAGTGAAGCACCGGTCGAGGAAAGACTTGTGGAGTCAGATACGGATTTTGAGGCGGATTTGCTTAAGGTGGGGCATCACGGTTCAATTACCTCAAGCAGTGAGGCCTTTTTAGACAGAATAAAGCCACGGTTTGCCGTAATATCAGTCGGAGAGCGCAACCACTTCGGGCACCCTTCACAATTTGTTGTCGACAGGCTTCTGGAGAGGAGCACTAAACTTTACAGAACCGATGAATGCGGAGCAGTAACCGTTACAAGCTACGGACGGGACTTGAAGATAAGTACGATGCTTCATAAATAACTGCTGTTGCAAAAGTAAGATTTAAAAAGTGATAGTTTTGTATATTAGAGCAGTTAAAGCTAAAAGGAGATATGCTATGAGTTTGGATATCCTGAAAAAACAGTTAAAAGAAGACAGGCTGCAGAATATTTATCTGTTTACAGGCGCAGAGGAATATTTGAAAAAATACTACGCAAATGCAATTGCCAGGCTTATAATCCAGGAAGAAAACAAGGAGTTCAACTATATTTATTTTGAAGGGAAAACCGAGACCGAAGCAATTATTTCCAACTGCGAAACCTTACCCATGTTCAGTGATAAAAAGCTTGTAATTGCAAAAAATACCGGTCTTTTTAAAGGAAAAAAGGGCGAAGCCGCCGATTCGGGATCCGATAAAAAATCAGGAAAGGATAAGCTGGCAGATTACCTTGAAAATATGCCGGACTATACCTGCCTGATATTTATCGAAAGTGAAATTGATAAAAGAATGAAGCTTGTCAATACAATCAAAAAGTGCGGTCTTATTGTCGAGATGGATTACCAGAAGCCCGCCGATCTTGTCAAATGGGTGGTGAAAGTACTTAACAGCCATAAAAAAAACATAGATCAGATGACGGCTTCATATATTGTTGAAAACAGTGAATATTCCATGACTGAGCTGCTTAATGAAATAGAGAAGCTGGTAAATTATGCGGGGAATAAAAGTGAAATATCCTTGAAAGAAGCAGAGATAGTATGTAATAAAACAATTAAAAGCAGGATATTTGATCTCACTGACGCTATTTCCGAAGGAAATAATTCCAGGGCATTGTCGCTGTTAAATGATATGGCGGCACTGAAAGAGCCCATGCAGAAGGTTTTATTCATGATCATCAGACAGATAAGAATGGTGTACAGGATAAAGCTGTTGAGAAAACAGGGAGTCAGGGAGGACGCAGCTGCAAAACAACTGGGGCTGACCCCTTTTGTGGCTGCAAAAGTTATGAATATCAGCCGTAATCTGGACATCAGTGTTTTGGAAAAAGCCATGTACTACAGTCTGGAACTGGATGAGTCCATTAAAACGGGAAAAATGTCCGACAGGATTGCAATTGAATTGTTGATAGCTTCAATGGGGCAGAAATGAGGGCCGCATTGCGGCTAAAGCCATAGGTTAATGTGGGGGGAGTAAATTGGAAAAGTGGATTTTAAAAAATCCTAAAAATGACTTTGAAAAAATGTCAGAGGCATTAAAGGTAAGTCCTTTATTATGCAGAATTATGGTGAACAGAGGAATTTCGGATTATGATACCGCCAGGAGATTTATAAGCTCCGATATTACCGAGCTGTACGATGCAAGAGCTATGAAGGACCTTGAAAAAGGGGTTAATATAATAATCGATAAAATAAAAAAAGGCCGCAGGATAAGAATAATCGGAGATTACGATGTAGACGGGGTGGTCAGCACTTTTATTCTGTACAGAGCTTTGACCAGGTGCGGAGCAGAAGTTGATTACGCCATACCTCACAGAATTCTTGACGGATATGGCATAAACAACAGCATTATAGATAAAGCGAAGGAAGACAATGTTGATACTATTATAACCTGCGATAACGGCATTGCAGCAACCGAGCAGATAAAATATGCCAAAGCTGCAGGTATCACGGTAGTTGTTACCGATCACCACGAAGTTCCCTTTGTTGAAACGGAAAATAATGAAAGGCTGCATATACTGCCCGAAGCAGATGCAGTTATTGATATAAAGCGTGCCGATTGCGGTTACCCGTTTAAATATCTCTGCGGAGCCGGGGTAGCATTTAAGTTTGTTCAGGTGCTTTACAGTGAGCTGGCTGTGCCGGGCAATGAATGTGATGACTTTTACGAATTTGTTGCAATTGCTACGGTTTGCGACGTGGTTGATCTTGTGGGTGAAAACAGGACTCTGGTGAAAAAAGGTCTTTCTGTCATAGGTCAGACTAAAAATACAGGTTTGAAAGCACTAATGAAACAGACCGGGATTTTTGGAAAGGAAATAGGTGTCTATCATCTTGGGTTTATTATCGGTCCGTGCATCAATGCATCCGGAAGGCTTGACTGGGCGGAAAAAGGCCTGAAAATGCTTTTGAGCGACGATGACAGCGAGGCTGAAAGCCTTGCCCTTGAACTACATAATCTCAATACCGAAAGGAAGAGCATGACTCTGGCAGGTGTGGAAGAGACGGTAGCAACTATTGAGGGCAGCAGTCTGAAGCAGGATAAAATCCTGGTGGTATATAAACCTGATATACATGAGAGCATAGCAGGAATAATTGCCGGAAAAATCCGTGAAAAATATAATGTTCCTACATTTGTAATTACTGACGCCGAAAGCGGAGTAAAAGGTTCCGGAAGATCCATTGAAGAATATAATATGTTTGAAGGCCTGTTGAAATGCAAGGAACTTCTGAACCGCTTCGGAGGGCATCCCATGGCCACAGGTCTCAGCCTTGACCGGGAAAAGCTGGAACTGCTGAGAAAACAGCTTAATGAGAATGCAACCCTGACAGAGGAGGATCTTATTCCGAAAGTGTACATAGATGCAAGAATTCTTCTTTCACATATAAATCTCAGGGTTGCAGAAGAACTGTCGCTGCTGGAGCCCTACGGGAAAGGTAATTCAAAGCCGGTTTTTGCGGAAAAGGCTGTCACTGTCACCAGGGCTGCCGTGCTGGGCTCCGGGAGGAAAATACTCAAGCTGAGACTTTTGGCATCTCCGGGTAAATATATCGAAGCAATTTACTTTGGCGATATATGCGACTTTGATAACTACATTTCTGAAAAATTCGGAGCTCAGGAATTGACCAGGCTTTACACAGGTCAAACCAACCTGATCAAGCTGGATATTATATTCAATATTGACATAAATGAATATAACGGAAACAGAAATGTGCAATTGGTCATGCAGTACTACCGCTGACAGGGAAAATTTCAGTATGGCCGGATATATGCGCATAAAAAAAGTATGTTGTAAGTGAGTAATTATTTATTTATAATAATATCTATACATAAATTCAGTACCATGAAGAGAGGTATATTTAAATGGACTTAAGAGCTAAGCTGAGACATGTAATGGATTTTCCCAAAGATGGGATTGATTTTATCGATATCACAACTGTACTTCAGGATGCCGAAGCCTTTAAAGCGTGCATGGATACCTTTAAGGAATATGCGGAGCAGGTGGGGGATTTTGACATAATCGTGGGTTCGGAATCAAGAGGCTTTATATTCGGTGCACCTTTGGCGTATCAGATGGGGAAGGGTTTTGTTCCGGTAAGAAAGAAAGGCAAACTTCCGTATAAAACCATCAGAGTGGAGTATGATCTGGAATACGGAAAAGATGTTCTGGAAATGCATGAAGATGCTGTCAAGCCCGGGCAAAAGGTCCTAATAGTTGATGACCTGCTTGCAACCGGTGGTACCACTGAAGCCAACATAAAACTCGTCGAACAGCTTGGCGGCAAAGTAGCCGGAATAATCTATTTTATTGAACTCGGTTTTTTAGAAGGCAGGAAGAAATTAGACGGCTATAAGGTCAATTCAATTGTAACTTTTTAATGGTAAAGTTGATCAATTAACTGGCACAACGTGTTAATTTACTATATAGTTTTATTAAAATTTATCAAGTCGTTGATGACTAGTGGAGGATGCTTTGACAGATAGCTTTTCAGTGCTCGTTGAAAAAGTAAAAAAATATGATCCCAACAGTAACATTGAACTGCTTAAAAAGGCATATCATGTGTCAAAGACAGCACATGAGGGTCAGCAGAGAAACTCAGGGGAGCCCTATATAATCCATCCCGTTGAGGTGGCAATTATCCTTGCCGAGATGGAACTGGACTGCACTGCACTTGTTGCTGCCCTTCTGCATGATACCATTGAGGATACCACCTGTACCTATGAGGAAATAAAAACCCAGTTCGGGGTTGAAGTGGCTGATCTTGTGGACGGCGTCACAAAACTGACAAAGCTGGGCAAGCTGCCTTTTACGTCAAAGGAAGAGCAGCAGATGGAGAACCTGCGCAAAATGTTCGTTGCGATGGCAAAGGACATTCGCGTTATTATGATAAAGCTGGCTGACAGGCTTCACAACATGAGAACGCTGAAATACATGAACGAGGGCAAGCAAATCGAAAAGGCCAGAGAAACTCTGGAGATATATGCACCGCTGGCTCACCGTCTTGGTATTTCAAAAATTAAATGGGAACTGGAAGATATCTGTCTGAGATATCTGGACCCAAAGGGCTATTATGATCTTGTTGAGAAAATAGCTTTCAAGCGCAAGCAGAGAGAAGCTTATATTGAAGATATAATTAAGACGCTCAGAGAGAAAACAAGTGAGCTTGGAATAGAAAACTCTCAGATTGACGGCAGGCCAAAGCACTTTTACAGTATTTACAGGAAAATGGTAAAGCAGAATAAAACACTGGATCAGATATATGATTTATTTGCGTTCAGAGTGATTGTAAATTCGGTAAAGGACTGCTATGCGGTGCTGGGCCTTGTCCATGAACTCTATAAGCCCATGCCGGGCAGGTTCAAGGATTATATCGCCATACCCAAACCAAATATGTACCAGTCACTTCATACTACCTTGATCGGTCCTGAAGGACAACCTTTCGAGGTTCAGATAAGAACCTGGGACATGCACCGGGTAGCCGAGGTGGGTATTGCTGCACATTGGAAATATAAGGAAGGCGCTATAGGTACAAAGGATTCAGATAATAAATTTGCATGGCTCAGGCAGCTTCTGGAATGGCAGAAGGATACCACAGATGAGAGTGAATTTATGGAGACCCTGAAGGTCGACCTTTTTACCGACGAAGTTTTTGTATTCACTCCCAAGGGAGATGTGGTCAGTCTTCCGTTTGAGTCGACCCCGGTGGATTTCGCATATTCCATTCACAGCGCCATAGGAAATAAGATGATAGGGGCCAAAGTTAACGGGAAGATGGTACCTATCGACTATAAATTGAAGAACGGCGACATAATAGATATTCTAACCTCTTCGACCATACATGGCCCCAGCAGGGACTGGCTTAAAATAGTTAAGAGCAGTCAGGCAAAAAATAAAATAAATCAATGGTTTAAAAAAGAAAAAAGGGAAGAAAATATTATCAGGGGCAAGGAATTGGTTGAAAGGGAGCTGAAAAAGCAAGGGCTTACCTACAGTCAATTATTCAGAACAGAGTGGATTGAACTTGTACTCAGGAAATATAACTTTGCCACACTTGATGATTTATATGCAGGAATCGGTTACGGTGCCATAACCACAAACAAGGTCATTACAAAACTTAAGGAAGAATTCAAGAAAACCCTTAAACCTGAAGAAATAGAGCAGATACTTGAATCTATAGCCCAGACCAGAAATGAAAAAAAGAAAAAGAACATTCCCGAAAGCGGTGTGGTTGTCAAAGGTATAGACAACTGTCTGGTCAGGCTGTCCCGGTGCTGCAATCCTGTTCCTGGTGATGAAATCATTGGTTATATTACCAGAGGAAGAGGGGTTTCGGTACACCGCAGCGATTGTATAAATGTCTCTGCCGGACTTGAGGAAGAGGGAAGACTGATAGATGTCAAATGGTACACCACCAATGATGTGGCATATAAGGCCGACATAACCCTTATGGCTAATGACAGGACTGCTCTGCTGCTGGATGTTACCAACAGTATTACAGAGCTGAAAGTTCCCATCAAGGCTGTTAATGCACGAACTACAAGAGAGCAGGTAACTGTAATAAATCTGACACTTGAAATAACAAATACCGAGCAATTGGAAAAGATAATAAAGAAACTCAGGAAAATTGACAGTGTATTTGATGTGACAAGAAATAAACAATAATTGTATTGTTTATTTTTACCTTCTATTGACAATGTACAATACGTTTTTGAGTGGTTAATTTGACCTGCGGCTGCGTTGAAGCTGCTTGCAAGGCACAAAGCCTTACTGCACGCCTTTGCCTTGCCGCAAGCCAAATTATCTCACTCAAAAATCACCGACCTCGTGCAAAGATATTTTGGCAATTTTCGAGGAGGATGGACGCAGCCTTGCTGACGCAAGGTAAGGACGACGACAAAGAAATGTGGCAAAATAGCCGGCGTGAGGTATGTTTTGTAATAATATGTAAATAGCAGATTGGAGCATAAATGAGGGCAGTTGTTCAAAGAGTTAAAAAGTCAAGGGTGACAGTTGACTGCGGTATTGCGGGAGAGATCAGTAAAGGAATGACGGTACTGCTGGGAGTGGGGCAGGAGGATTCAGAACGGGATATTGATTATCTGGCTGATAAAATAATCAATCTGAGAATATTTGAAGATAATAACGGCAAAATGAACCTGTCACTGCTTGAGGTGGAGGGAGAACTCCTTGTTGTTTCCCAGTTTACCCTGTACGGTGATTGCAGAAAAGGCAGGAGACCCGGATATGACAGAGCTGCAAGGCCTGAAACGGCTAAAGAGTTATATGAAGGCTTCGTGGAGAAATGCAGAAGTTTTGGAGTAAAGGTCCAGACAGGCATATTTCAGGCCGAGATGCTTGTTGATATAAGCAATGACGGACCGGTTACACTGTTATTGGACAGTAAAAGAGAGTTTTAGAAGAAGGATGGAATATGAGAATAAAAACTATTACAGGTGGAATGTTTGATTCCAATGTATATTTGATATGTGAAGGAAATAAAGCTGCGCTGATAGATGCAGGCGTAGAAAGTGAAAAAGTGATTGCAGCAGCTGCCCATATGAAGGTTGATATTGAGAAAATAATTTTAACCCACGGTCATATTGATCACATCGTTGAATTGGACAGTATTGCTGAAAAGACGGGAGCGAAGGCTTACATTCACATAAACGATGAACCTGCACTGACAGATGCCAGAAATAATGTTTCGGCATATGCATTTAAAGCAATGACTTTTGGTACCCGGTGTGAAGTTTTAAGGGACGGAAGTGTTTTAAGGCTTGGTGAACTTGAATTAAAAGTAATTCATACACCCGGACATACTCCAGGGTCAATTTGTATTCAGGTAAATAATGAACTGTTCTCCGGTGATACGTTGTTTAATTCGGGCTATGGCAGAGTTGACCTGCCGAACGGGAGCTTTGAAGAGATATACGGTTCCATAGTTGACAGCCTGTTTGATTTGCCAGGTGAAACAACGGTTTACCCAGGCCATGGAGGGACAACAACAATAGAGAACGAGAAAATATACAACCCCATCAGGCATGCAATTGAATGGTAACAAGGTAGTGTCGTAAAATGTAATTACTTTCATTTTACGACACTACCTTATAGAAAAACTGCTTGTGGACCAAACGCTATTAGTATGCAAATTTGAGGGGAAAAAGTGCGGTTTTACATTCATTTTTAGGAAAAATGAATGTAAAATGTGGGCCATAATGTTTTGCAACAGACTCGTACAAAAAAAGATGTAAATGGAGATACTAATGATTTTTTATAGAAATACCTGTGACAGCTTTGACTATGAGTTTGAGGATGTCATAAAACTATTTTTTTTAAAAGATGAGCTTGTAAAAATTGACGGCCCCCGGGATACGGATTCCGGGGCATTTCTATTCTGCAGCTTTTGCAGCGGTGACGGCGGTCGGAGTCTGAAAATTAATATTAAGCTTCAGGATAGGAATTTTCAGGAACAAGCCGACATTACGGTACCTGAGAACTTATGGTTTTTAAAGGAATATAGACCGGAGGTCAAAGATCAGACCTCACTTAAGCCGCTAATAAAGAATTTAAAGAAAAAATTTAAAAGAAAGCTGTTTTTGCTGCTGCAAAATTATACCGGAAAAATTATTCCCTGGGGCGTAATGACAGGTATCAGACCTACCAAGCTTGTAAATGAGCTTCTGGACGGGGAGGCCGGTAAAAAACAGATTTTAAAAACCCTGACGGATGATTACTATGTGACGGATAATAAGGCCAGGCTTTTATATGACGTAGCAGTCAACCAGCGGGAGCTGTTTAAAAATTCTGTCCCCGAAAGTGTTTCCCTGTATATAGGAATACCCTTTTGTCCGACTCGTTGTCTGTACTGTTCCTTCAGCTCAAGTACCATAGGGCAATATAAAAAATCAGTGGACCGCTACCTGGATTCGCTGCTGAAGGAAATAGCTCATACTTCCGGGCTTATCAAAAGCAAGGGTTTGAAAATAGAAAGTGTATATATAGGGGGAGGAACTCCGACTTCGGTAAATTCAGTCCAGCTGGACAGGCTGCTCGGGGGTATTGAAGATTTGCTGGATTTGAGCTTCCTCAAAGAATATACGCTTGAGGCCGGCCGACCGGATACCATTGATGCTGAAAAACTGTCGGTGATCAGGCGCAGCAGAGTTTCAAGGATAAGCATAAATCCTCAGAGTATGAATGCCGCGACACTTGAAAGGATAGGGAGAAATCATACCCCGGCAGAGGTGGAAAAGGCGTTTGGCTCAGCCAGGGAATTGGGATTTGACAATATTAACATGGATGTTATCTGCGGACTGCCGGGGGAGAATCCGGACATGTTCAAGATAACCATGGAAAAAATTGCACAACTGAAACCCGAAAGTATAACCGTACACACCATGGCAGTAAAAAGAGCATCCAGGCTTACTATGGAAATTGATAAATACAGTCTCCACGAGGAATACCGGCAGGTTGCCGAAATGGTGGAGTCTGCCGGGGAGTATGCCTCAAATATGGGGCTGGAACCTTACTATTTGTACAGACAGAAAAACATTCTCGGAAATCTTGAAAATGTAGGCTACAGCAAAAAGGGAAAGGAGAGCCTGTATAATATTCAGATAATGGAGGAAAGACAGTCCATATTTGCCTGCGGAGCAGGTGCTGTTTCAAAGTTTGTTTTTCCTGACAATAGAATAGAAAGATCCTTCAATGTCAAAAGCGTTGAGGAATATCTGGGAAGAATAGATGAAATGCTTGAGAGGAAGGAAGCAATGACTAGAGGGTTAATAGGAGAATTATCCAATAATAATTATTGACAATATGGAAAGTGAATTTTAAAATATATAGTAGACTATATATCGCAAAGGCCTTAAAAGGGAAGAGTAATCAATGCTTCTATTCAGGGAACGGCTGTCCAAGGTGAATTAAGCTTCAAGACTTGATTGACTTAGACTGTGAGCAGCCTATAGAATGTTTGACGAAAGACACCCTCTTTGGAATTAGATTTCCTGGGCTGATAGGTTAAAAGCCTATCCGTTTTCTGCGTTAAAGATTTCAAGTGAGTTTCTGCTTGCAGTCCTTGTATTGCGGAAATTATTAGGGTGGCATCACGGGAAGTTTCCTCTCGTCCCTTGTCGGGATAAGGGGCTTTTTTATTGTCCAGTAGTATGTAATAATACCTGAATTCACATATTGCCGGCGGTTAAATTTCCCCAGGACTGTGCTGCAATGGAAGTTTTTCTTTGATTATTATTAATTAGCATGATTTATGTGAATAATTGAAATTATATATTTTTTATGATGGGAGTTGTGCATAATGGCGAAACAGCAAGTGGTAACGCCTTCAATCCTGCCGGGTTTTATGGAATTGCTGCCCGCGGATCAGATGGTGTTCAATGGGATGTTGGAAACTATTAAAAAAACATATGAAACATACGGGTTTATTCCTCTTGATACCCCAATGATTGAGAAATCCGAGGTTTTACTGGCCAAAAGCGGAGGAGAAACCGCAAAACAGGTTTACAGGTTTAACAAGGGAGATAACGACCTGGCCTTAAGGTTTGACCTTACAGTACCTTTGGCGAGGTATGTTTCACAGCATTTCGGTGAATTGACCTTCCCATTCAAAAGATACCATATCGGCAAGGTATTCAGGGGTGAGAAACCTCAGAAGGGCAGATTCAGGGAGTTTTACCAGTGTGATATTGATATAATAGGCTTTGAAAGCTTAAGCGTTATAAATGATGCCGAAATATTGAGCGTAATTTATTCCACCTTTAAGGCTTTAGGTTTTGATGATTTTACAATACGTCTGAATAACAGAAAAATTCTTAACGGTTTTTTTGAAAGCCTTGATATATCGGATAAAGCTGAAGTCTTAAGAATAATCGATAAAATTGAAAAAATCGGTCAGACGGCTGTGCTGGCCGAACTTAAGTCAATTGGCCTTTCGGACCGAGACGCGGACAGTGTCGTTAAATTTGTAGGTATAAAGGGAAACTGCGGAGAGATAATCGAAAATCTTCGCAAGCTTGAAGTCAGTAATGATATGTTCTCAGAAGGTATAGACGAACTCGAACTGGTAATTAATTATATTAATGCTTTTAAAGTTCCTTCGGAAAACTATACTGTTGACCTCACAATAGCAAGGGGTCTGGATTACTACACCGGAACTATTTATGAAACAATTTTGAATCAATATCCTTCAATAGGAAGTGTATGTTCGGGAGGCAGATATGACAATCTGGCTCAGAACTATACCACCAAGAAATTACCCGGTGTGGGAATATCCATAGGTCTGTCAAGACTGTTCTACCAGCTGAGGGAAGCGGGGGTTCTTGAGGAAAGCAGGAAGGCAACGCCTTCACAGATTCTGGTAATCCCCATGAAGGAAACGATGCCGCAGGCTCTGGAACTTGCCACAAAAGTCAGAGACGCAGGCATAGCAGCAGAGATTTATTTTAATGAAGGCAAAATCGGAAAGAAATTCTCATATGCAGACAAGCTGGGAATTCCATATGCAGTGGTGGTTGGAGAAGATGAAGTAAATACCGGCAAATATAAATTGAAGAACCTGGCTACCGGTGATCAGGCCGAGCTGGATATTGAGCGGATTATAGAAAAATTAAAGGCCTGATACGTGGCTGATACTTAATATTTATTGTTTAAAACACGAAAATGGAGGAATCAATTATATGGGAGAATCAATTTACGGACTCAAGAGGAGTCATAAATGTGCCGAACTTACTTCGGCAAATATAGGCGAAACTGTTATTGTCATGGGGTGGGTGCAGAAACAAAGAAATCTGGGGAGTTTGGTTTTTGTAGATTTAAGAGATAGATCGGGAATAGTGCAGATTGTTTTTACCGATAAAGACGGAGAAATGCTTGACAAGGCAAAGACAATCAGAAGTGAATTTGTTCTTGCAGTGGTGGGCACTGTTTCTGCGAGAGCTCCGGAAGCTGTTAATAAAAAGATGGCTACAGGTGAAATTGAAATAATTGTAAAAGAACTTAGAATACTTAGTTCTTCCGAAACACCGCCTATTTATATCGAAGAAAATTCAGATGTGAATGAAATTACAAGGCTGAAATACAGATATCTTGATTTACGAAGACCTGACATGCAGAGAAACCTGATGCTCAGACACAGGGTTGCCAAGGTGGCACGTGACTATTATGACGACAACGGCTTTTTGGAGATTGAAACGCCGATACTGGTTAAGAGTACTCCGGAAGGTGCCAGGGATTACCTTGTACCCAGCAGAGTACACCCGGGCAAATTCTACGCATTGCCCCAGTCACCGCAGCTATACAAGCAGCTGCTGATGGTGTCGGGCTTCGACAGGTACTTTCAGATAGCAAAATGCTTTAGAGATGAGGACTTGAGAGCTGACAGACAGCCTGAATTCACCCAGATAGATCTGGAAATGTCCTTTGTAAATGTTGATGACGTGCTGGCTGTTAATGAAGGTTTCGTTAAGAGGGTATTTAAGGAAGCCCTTGATGTGGAACTTGAGACACCGTTCCTTAGAATGCCGTATGCCGAAGCAATGGAGAGGTTTGGTTCCGACAAGCCTGATACACGCTTTGGAATGGAACTTGTCAATGTTTCCGAGCTGGTGTCAGATTGTGGTTTTAAGGTATTTACCGATGCAGTTGCCAATGGAGGAAGCGTCAGAGCAATAAATGCAAAAGGCTGCGCCAAATTCAGCAGAAAAGAGATAGATGCCCTGGTTGAGGTGGTTAAAACCTATAAGGCAAAGGGTATGGCATGGATATCAATAGATAATAATAATGAAATAAAATCCTCCTTTGCAAAGTTTATGACTGAGGAAGAGATGAAAGCTCTGCTGGAAAGAGCACAGGCAGAAGCCGGTGACTTGATTTGCTTTGTGGCTGATAAAAACAGTGTTGTATTTGACGCTCTTGGTCAGCTGAGGCTGGAAGTCGCAAGAAAGCTAAATATTTTGAATCCTGACGAATTTAAGTTCTTATGGGTGACAGAATTCCCCTTATTTGAATATGATGAAGAAGAAGGGCGTTATGCAGCAAAGCATCACCCGTTCACCAGTCCCATGGATGAGGATATTGAGTTCCTGGATACCGATCCCGGAAAAGTCCGCGCCAAGGCCTATGATATAGTGTTGAATGGTGTTGAGCTGGGCGGAGGAAGTATCAGAATCCATATACAGGAGCTTCAGGCAAAAATGTTCAAGCTGCTCGGTTTTACCGAAGAGGATGCAAATACAAAATTCGGTTTCCTGCTGGATGCGTTTAAATATGGAACTCCTCCTCACGGCGGTATGGCTTTCGGTCTTGACAGAATGATAATGCTCATGGCAAAGACCGGCAGTATCAGAGATGTAATAGCATTTCCCAAGGTTCAGAATGCTTCCAGCCCTATGGATAACGCACCTGACATTGTTGATGAAAAGCAAATACAGGAATTGCATATAAATATTATAAGTGAAACATAACTCTCACTCCGAAGGGGGAAAATGGACTATTAATGCCATATGGTTGTAAAGATTGCCATTAGGCGGAATTAGATGACTTTGGTATAATAAACGTAGCAGTCTGTGATTTTATTCGGGAAACTGTGGAGGACAAATTTTATTGAGAGAACTATGTGAAAAACTTTTGAGTTTCTGATTCTGTTTTACATAGTTTAAAAATTAGTTTTGGAGATTAGTCAATATATGAAAAAGAATTATCATGTGGGATTGGACGTTGGATCTACCACTGTAAAAATGGCGGTTCTTGATAAAAATAACAAGCTTGTTTTTTCCAAGTATCAAAGACATTATTCGGATATCAGAAAAACAATATTCGAATTAATGGACGAGACCTGTGATAAATTTTATCAGGAAGAATGTACTGTTATGATAACTGGCTCCGGTGGATTGCTGGTCTCTCAGTGGCTGGATCTGGACTTTATTCAGGAAGTTATTGCAGGCTCCGAGTCTGTACAAACGCTTATCCCCAATACAGATGTTGCAATTGAACTCGGTGGAGAAGATGCTAAAATAACCTATTTTAAAGGCGGCCTGGAACAGCGTATGAATGGTACCTGTGCCGGTGGTACCGGTTCCTTCATTGACCAGATGGCCTCCTTGCTGCAGACAGATGCGACAGGTCTAAATGAGTATGCTAAAAACAGCAGAGTCATTTATCCAATAGCCGCACGCTGCGGAGTTTTTGCAAAAACCGATATTCAACCGCTTTTAAACGAAGGAGCTGCAAAGGAAGATATTGCCGCCTCGGTATTTCAGTCTGTGGTAAACCAGACTATCAGCGGTCTGGCTTGTGGTAAGCCCATCAAAGGCAATATTGCCTTTTTAGGCGGGCCGCTTTACTTCCTGTCCGAATTGAGAAAGAGATTTGAGATAACCCTCAACCTAAAGCCCGAGCAGGTTATCTTCCCTGAGAATTCACAATTGTTTGTAGCCATAGGTGCTGCCCTGTCCTCGAAGGAATGCAGGGGTGTCTCCTTTAAGGAATTAAAGGAAAAACTGCCTGAATTGAATACCATTGTGGTTCATGAGGTAGAAAGACTGAAGCCGCTTTTTGGAAGTCAGCAGGACCTGGATCAATTCAGAGCAAGGCATGCGGAGCATTCAATAACGGTTAAGCCGCTGAAAGACTACAAAGGGGATTGTTTCCTTGGAATCGATGCGGGATCCACAACTACTAAAGCGGTTTTGATAAATACCGGCGGAGAACTCCTTTATACTCATTACGGAAGTAATGAAGGCAGTCCGTTGAATTCAGCAATAAGAATATTAAATGATATATATGATCAAATACCTTCAGAGGCCAGAATAGTAAATTCTACAGTTACAGGTTACGGTGAGGGCCTGATTAAGGCTGCACTGAAAGTGGATATAGGTGAAATAGAGACAATAGCGCATTACAAGGCCGCCGACTTTTTCCTGCCGGGTGTGGATTTTATCCTGGATATCGGAGGACAGGATATGAAGTGTCTCAAGGTCAAAGACGGCATTATTGACAGTATAATGCTTAACGAGGCATGTTCCTCGGGCTGCGGTTCTTTTATAGAAACCTTTGCAAAATCTCTGAACTTCACCGTAGAGGATTTTGCCGCCCAGGCTTTGCTTGCCGAAAAACCTGTTGATCTGGGTTCCAGATGTACGGTTTTTATGAACTCCAGAGTCAAGCAGGCACAAAAGGAAGGCGCTCAGGTCGGAGATATTTCGGCGGGGCTGTCCTATTCGGTTATAAAGAATGCATTGCTTAAGGTCATAAAGATCCGAGACCCAAGGGAGATGGGCGAAAAAATAATTGTTCAGGGGGGAACCTTCCTGAATGATGCTGTTTTGAGGAGCTTTGAACTGATTTCCGAAAGAGAGGCTGTAAGACCGAATATTGCAGGGCTTATGGGTGCTTTCGGGGCTGCTTTGATCGCAAAGGAACGCTATAACGGAGCACAGTCCACGCTTATTACAAAGGAAAATATAGGCGAATTTGACTATAATACCGAGTTGCAGAGGTGTAAGCTCTGTAACAACAACTGTTTGCTGACAATAAATCAATTCAGCGACGGCAGCCGGTTTGTATCGGGGAACAGGTGTGAAAGAGGAGCCGGTATTGAAACCTCAACACAGGATGTGCCAAATCTTTATGACTATAAATATAAAAGAATAGTGGGCTACAAGCAGGCCGCAGGTATAGAATATACCAGAGGTACCGTAGGGATACCGCGTGTACTCAACATGTATGAAAACTATCCTTTCTGGTTTACATTCTTTGATCAGCTGAAATTCAGGGTGGAACTGTCCCCACGTTCTTCAAAGAAAATATATGAACTGGGTATAGAAACCATGCCGTCGGAATCTGTATGTTATCCGGCTAAACTGGTTCATGGGCATATTACAAGCCTTGTAAACAAAAATGTAAACTTTATTTTCTATCCCTGCCTCCCATATGAAATGGTTGAGGATGAGGGGGCCGACAATCACTATAACTGTCCTATTGTTACATCTTATCCCGAAGTTATAAAGAATAACATGGATATTCTGAAGACAAAGGGTATCAAGTTTATGAATCCGTTCCTTCCATATGACAGCAAGGAAAGAATGAAAACAAGACTTTTTGAGGTTCTTGGAAAAGAATTCAATATAACAAAGGCAGAAATAGAGAATGCTGTGGAAATGGGATATGCTGAGGATGAGAAGGTAAAAAGGGATATTAGGCGGAAGGGTGAAGAAACCCTGAAATATCTAAGAGAGAACAACAGGAGAGGTATCGTACTGGCTGGAAGGCCATACCATATAGATCCTGAGATACATCACGGTATCCCGCAGTTAATAACCTCTCACGGGTTTGCGGTGCTCACCGAGGATTCAATTGCTCATTTGGGAAAGATTGAACGTCCGCTCCGGGTAGTTGACCAGTGGAAATTTCATTCAAGGCTGTATGCAGCGGCAACTGTTGTTAACGAATATCCGGAGCTTGAAATGATCCAGCTGAATTCCTTCGGCTGTGGTCTGGATGCAGTAACAACAGATCAGGTTCAGGAAATCCTGAATGCCAATGAAAACATTTATACCGTATTGAAAATAGATGAGGGTAATAATCTTGGTGCCGCAAGGATCAGAATAAGATCCCTGGTAGCTGCTATTGAAGACAGGGACAAAAAAGCCCTGAAACCTCACAAAAAGCATGAGCCCCATAAAAAGGCCGTATTTACTGATGAAATGAGAGCAAAGCATACTATTCTGGCTCCCCAGATGTCTCCTATTCACTTTGATTTTGTTGAGGCAGCGTTCAGAAAGTGCGGCTACAAGGTTGAAGTACTGCCAAATGTTGACAGTGCTGCGGTAGAGGACGGCTTAAGGTATGTCAACAATGATGCCTGCTATCCGTCGATTATTGTTGTAGGACAGATTGTACATGCATTAAAGTCAGGCAGGTATGATCTTGACAACACGTCGGTGCTGATCACTCAAACAGGCGGGGGCTGCCGTGCCACAAACTATATCGGCTTCCTGAGAAAAGCTCTGCATGAAGCAGGAATGAGCCAGATTCCGGTTATATCTCTAAATGCACTTGGTCTGGATAACCAGCCGGGCTTTAAGATAACACTTGACTTGCTGGACAGTGCCTTCAAGGGACTTGTATACGGAGATCTGCTCATGAGGGTACTGTACAGGGTCAGGCCTTATGAAGCTGTGCCCGGCTCGGCGAATGAGCTCTACAGAAAGTGGTCAAAGATATGTGTTGATTCCATCTATGAGGGTAAGAGGGGAAGCTTCAAACGTAATATCAAGGGTATTGTCAGGGATTTTGATACGCTTGAGCTAAAGGATATAAAGAAGCCGAAGGTAGGTCTTGTAGGAGAAATCCTCGTTAAGTTCCATCCCGACGCAAATAATAATGTGGTGGATGTGGTGGAAAAGGAAGGCGCAGAGGCGGTAATGCCGGACCTTATGGATTTCTTCCTGTACTGTGCTTATGATGCAAACTTCAAGTATAAGCACCTGTCTGGTACATTTAAGAAATTGGTTGTAAATAATCTTGCTATTGTAGGTATCGAGTATTATAGAAGGCACATGAAAAAATATTTGCGCAGGAGCAAGAGGTTTGATCCTCCTCACTCTATTTATGAGCTTGCGGAAAGTGCCTCCGAGATACTGTCCATCGGAAACCAGACAGGCGAAGGCTGGTTCCTCACGGCGGAAATGATCGAACTCATAAAGAGCGGCGCCGGAAATATAGTTTGTATGCAGCCGTTTGCATGCCTGCCGAACCATGTTACAGGCAAGGGTATGATCAAGGAATTGAGGAGAAGATATCCTGAATCCAATATAGTTGCAGTGGATTATGATCCTGGTGCCAGTGAGGTTAATCAGCTTAACAGAATCAAGCTGATGATGTCGGTAGCTTTCAAGAACCTGAAGAATCCGCCTGAGAGGGCTGAGACACCGGTGGCTGAACCGGAACCGGAAGTTTTGGTTCAGGATGCAAAAATCAGTTCATAAAATAAAGGCCGGCGATGCCGGCCTTTTAATTTACTGCTTCAAGTTGTTTAATATTTCGCTGATAACGTTAACATAAAGCTTTCCCTCATGCTTTTCCAAACGCTGCAAAATATCTTTTATAAAGAAGTTATTTTTTAATAATTTTGATTTCAGGTTAATTTTAAAATTTTCAAGACCGGTTTCTGCCTGGGTTAGATCTGCAAACAGTGTCCTGTCCTGGTAATCGGAATAGACAAAGGTATTTATGGCATGCCCATCTATTCTGATCCACGATCCGTCGCCGGTCTTTTCTATAAACCTGGCTGTTTCAATAACACCGTCCTTTATGTCCACATAAAATATTTTTTGACCCTCCTTAAACATGGCATTAAGTCACCTTCTTTTAAATTTATTTAATGCTTAATTTATTCCCGAATACAGAGTTTTTAAACTCTCTTATTTCTAATTGTCAAAAAACTTATTTAATTAATTAACTGACTGCCGGGAGTTCTATTGTTGCCTTGAAAAGGTCACCGTCAATATTGAGGGTAAAGCTCCCGTTTTGGAGCTCTGTGAGACTTTTGGCTATTGAAAGCCCCAGTCCCGAACCTTCACTGTGACGGGAGGCATCACCTCTCTTAAATCTCTCCATCAACTCATCAGCATTAACATTCAATTCGTAGGCAGATATGTTTTTGACCACAATTTTTGCCGTTTCATCGTTTTGAATTACATCTATATACACTCTTGAATTGGGGAGTGCATACTTGAATACATTGGAAAGGAGATTTTCTATAACTCTCCAAAGCAGTTTCCCATCTGCGCTTACAAAAACGTTTTCGGCAGGGAAGCTGGTTCTGAAAATGAGGCCCGATGTTTCAATTTTATCCGATAGTTCTCCCAGACCTTGAGAAATAAGTGACGCAACATTCAATCTTTCAAAGTTGACCGCTATGTTTCCGCTTGTTGCCTTGGCCGCTTCAAACAAATCTTCGGTCAGTGATTTCAGTCTCTGGGATTTTGAATCTATGATACCAAGATATTTTCCGGCATTTTCAGATTGAAGCCCTTCATTTTTCAGCAAGTCAACATACGTGATAATAGAAGTCAGGGGAGTCTTCAAATCGTGAGATACGTTGGTAATAAGCTCAGCCTTCATCCGTTCGGCCTTAACCTGACTGCCTACTGCATTTTTCAAGCCGTCTGCAATTTGATTTATGGTCCCGGCAAGACTTCTGAGTTCAGGAATACCAGTTTCAGGGAGGTTATAAGTCAACTCGCCGGCTCTGATTTTCTCAGCACCATCTCTAATATTAATAAAAATTTTAAAGTTCTTAAGCAGGAAATATATTGCAGCAACATTTACACCCACTATTCCAAAGAAGCCTATAAACATTACATCGTCGCTGGCGACAAAAATCAGTGCAAATATCAGGGTGAGAAATGCGTAAGCCCCGAAAACAAATACCAATCTCATGGTCAGAGGACTTTTATTAAAAACTCCGTTTAGATTATTTTTTATTTTTGCATAAAGACTGTGAAGTCTGCTGAAAATCCATTTGACCAACCTGAAAATAAGGGTATACTTAATAACCTCGTGTCTCTTCAATCTCTTGGCAAACATTGTGACAAACAAGATACCTGTCAAAGTACCCAAAATGATTACTACACTTAAAATTGTGTATATAACCGTTATATTATAGCGTGTGTTATTCCGATAGAATTCCGGCACAAACTGAACAAGCTGTGCTATACAGAGTATAATAAACGAAACACTTACCACAAGTGCTACATCAAGGTATATTATATCTGCGGCTATCAGGTGAACGCCTTCCTTATGCGGACGTCGGCCGGCCGAATATAACAGATATATTAAGCCGGTTATAAAAGCTAAAAGCCCCAAACCGGAGGTTTTTAGACCTGTCAGACCTCTGATTGAATTGTTTTGAAAGTTATTTACTTCAGTTTGATATCTTTCGGGGGACATCCCCACATAAACTATTGTATTCTCCGGAATTGAATAAGACATATAAGAATTGACTCCTAAATAGGAATTCCAATTGCTCTTAGTCAGTATGGCTGAAAAGGGCAGAGCCTTGAAATAGTTTTCTGCTGTATTGTCATCAGATACATTTGAGTATGTTGTTTTACCATTCTGTACAACTGAATAATGTATACCCTGTAGACCCTCAAGATACTTTATTTGTGAATTATAATCTTCCAATTGCCGGTTGATGGCTTCTTCATCAACATTACCCAACATCTTGTCATATTTTTCGTTTATTTCTTTTGTATCTTTTTCTTTCTTAGTCTTTAACAGTTGGATTTTTTCGAGAGCATCATTTTTTTTAATATCAGATATAACGTCAGTATTTTCAGCAACATTACCATTATTATCAATCATGATATTTTGATTGTTGAGATATTCCTGATACTGGTTGACAGAGTTGTAAAAGTCATTTTCAACCTGCTGAAGCTCGTTGTTTCTGCCGTATTCAATATTGGACTTCATATCGCTTATTTCATCAGGGTCCAGAGTAGCCCCAGACTTGATGTTTTCTTCATTTTTATATTTAAATGCCACAATAGATATTTGGGAGTAAGCATGCTGCAATATATCCTTCCCGGCCATGCTTTCCTTAAATTCCTTATTTTGAATTGCATCTTCAAAATAAGGTGCCTGTAAGAGACCGTAGGCAAGAGACAGCATCCCGGCAATGCATAAGACGATTGCAAGAACCTTAAACCATACGGAATATCTATAGTTTTTCAATTTTATATCCAATTCCCCACACCACCTTTAAATATTTTGGTTCTTTAGGATTAATTTCTATTTTTTCACGAATTCTTCTTATATGAACAGCTACAGTATTTTCAGGGCTGAAAGAGGGTTCGTTCCAAACCTGCTCGTAAATCTGATCAATTGAAAATACTCTTCCGGCATTTTCACATAAAAGCTTTAATATTTTGTATTCCACAGGGGTGAGACGTACCTGTTCATTGTCAACTTTGACTTCTTTTGCGCTGTCATCAATAATAAGTCCTCCCGATTGGTAAACACCGGTTTTAGGGACGAAACTGCCCAGTGAAACATATCTTCTTAAGAGTGATTTTACACGCGCCAGCAGTTCCAAAGGGTTAAAAGGCTTGGTTACATAGTCATCGGCACCGAGGTTTAGACCGAGGATCTTATCTGTGTCTTCGGATTTAGCGCTCAGCATCAGAACGGGGATGTTATACTTTTCTCTGATTTTCATTGTAGCCCGGATACCATCCATGACAGGCATCATTATATCCATAATCACAAGCTGGATATCGGCTTTAGCAAAAACAGCCAGAGCTTCAGCTCCGTTATATGCTTTAAATACTGTATAACCTTCGTTTTTCAGATATATTTCTATAGCGTCTACAATTTCCTTTTCATCGTCGCAAACAAGTATATTCACTGTAAAACCTCCATAGATGAGAATGAATTATTAGTTTTGATGCTTATATTATTCATTCCCCTTGATAATCCTTATCATTATATCACATCCCTGCATTTCAGAATTTGTAAGTCAATTCCTGATTCAACCTGCTATAAAAGATATTAACTCAGGCATCTTTCAAACTAATTGACAGATTTCTTACAATTTTCTTAAATTTTCAGGTAACATCGCAGATGAGTTTTATTTTGTACAGCGAAATTCATAATTAATTGGTTATGCTAGTCAATTGCGCTCAACTTTGCAGTTAAATGTGTTGCACTGATTATGCCGGTACGCGAGTTCCGGTATAAACTATTTTGAGGAGTTAAAAGAGAACCTATGGCAGGGAATTTCATGCCAATATAAAAAAACTCCATGAAAGGAGTTTCTTTATATGTTGAAATCGTATTTGAAAATGTTTTGAAAAGGCTCGGAGCTTAAGGCCTTGGTAACATTGGTTCCGTTCAAGGTAAGCCTGTGACCACAGCTTTCGCATCTAAAAGTAAGACTGTTTAATTTTTCAAGTTCCTCTTCAGGAAGATTTAATAATACGCTGTTACATATACAACATCTAACTGTGCTGAAATTCAACTTTTTCCCTCCATTCTTAAAATAAGTATATTCTTAGTTATATGAAACTGTACCTGTTTTTAGAACAAAAAGATTAAAATTAAGTACCAAATTATATTACAATATTTCCCACAGCTTAAAAAAGCTTTTTTATGATCCCGGTTGATTTGTGGTACAAGCCAGTCATAATTTTAGAATTTTTGAATATAGTTTTATAAATTTGATGTAACTGAAGTAATTTGATTGGAGGCAAGTTTGATAGAAATTACAAAAATAAGTAAAGGAGGTACCTGGCCCATGCCATTTCTGTCAATAGATTTTTTGCGGAATGCTGGGCATGGGCATATTTATGAGAGAAATTGCGAGGATTGAAGGAAATTCTTTTTACAACAATTCAAATGTGACAGGAAACAAAGGCAATTTTTCAAAGTTCCCTATAATACTTTGTGCAATAGCCGGTATTTTAATAGGAGGTCTGGCCTTCCGGGCGGCAAACGGGCATATGAGCATAGGGGGGATTAATACAGACGGAAAGGATATTTCAGAAAGTCAAGATAAAGCCGATATAGCCGGTTTTGCAATGGACATATTGTTTAAGGCTTTTGGGATGGACCGGTATAATCCGATAACCATCCTAAACTCAAATTCACCTTTTTTTGAAACCTATTATAAGAACGATTACCTTAAATTTGTAGCAGAAAAGGAACAGCAGGAGCTGCAGGAAAAGATAGTGGCAACTGAGGAGCTGCAGCCTGTCAGTCCGCAGGCTGAAACCCAGGCTCAGAAACCGGCGGACAGTGGTGTACAAACAAAGGAGGCAGGAGGAGCTCTAAAAGAAGTTTCAAGCAGCATTACCTTTGAAGGCGATGTTGAAAACAGTGACCAGCAAAATAACCCTGTAGTTACAAACGGGAAAATAAAGGTTGTTAATGAAACCAAATACAGCATTGATATTGATAAGCTGCTGAAAGAACCGTTAAAATTGAATGCTGCTAAAACCGGTCCGCAGATATTTGTTTATCACACACATACGACAGAGAGTTATATTAAAAATATTGGACAGCTTCATGACAAAAGCGTACCCTCAAGAACGACAGATAACAAATATAATGTTGTCCGTGTGGGAGATTCATTGATAAATAATCTTAAAAAGTACAATATCAATGTATTGCATAATTCGGCTATTCACGACAAGGATTATAACAGCTCCTATGTCAAGTCCCTTAGTACTTTAACCAATTATGTCGAAAAGTATCCATCCCTGAAAATGACCATTGATCTTCACCGGGATGCCGCCGGGGATGATAAGTTGAGAGTAGCAAAAAAAATTAATGGCAAGGATTACGCACAGATAATGTTTGTTATCGGAACCGATTCAAAACTCAATAATCCGAAATGGAGAGAAAACCTGAAGCTTGCGCTTAAAATACAATCACGCTTGAATGAGATAGCTCCGGGAATAGCAAAACCGACTTACATCAGCAAAAACAGGTATAATCAGCATCTGACCAACGGATCGGTAATTATCGAAATCGGCGGAGACGGAAATGTTATTGACGAATGTGTCAGGAGTACAACCTATTTGGCACAGGCAATAAATGATGTTATCTACAAAAACAAATACTGATGATTAAATTTTTAGCAGCCGGTCAAAAATAGATATCATTAAGATGTTTATTTTGGAGGCAGACTTGGCCAGGAAAATCAGATTTCGTAAAAAGAGATTATACAATTTAAAAATATTTTTGGTAATGATATTGTTTCTTTTAATTGTTACCAGCGGATTAGTAGCTGTTGACATGAGCAAAAGCTATGTTTTATACGGACATACCCAGCTGGAAATGATAAAAATACAAGAAATTGATACGGATATTTATCAGGTATCACTCTTTAATAATACTTTTGATCTGAATCTGAAGTATCTGATAAGAGATATGGGTAAAATCAAAAATATTTTTAATTAAAGGTGTTTTTGCCGAAATTGGTGATAACATGTAACCTTTTTGTTACCATTACGCCTATATAATATGTTACTATTTCAATGGACAGCGTGCTGTTGAATTTTTACAGCAAAGGATAAATTACATACTTGAGAGGATTTGATGCAATGAAAAAAATATTATCGTTGGTTTTGGCAGTTGTATTGTGTATGACTACCTTCACAACATTGGCAGATGCGGAAAATGTTAAGGGGAGTACGAAAATTGATGCCAGGAAGATTGAAAAAACAGGAGAGAACTTGAATCTGAAGATAATCTATCCTTATTTCAGCGGCTTCCAGGCGGCTTCAGACTTGAACGCCATAATTCAAGACAGGAATATAAGTTCAATCGGTTATATAAGAAGTAATGAAGCTTTTATCAAGGATATGAAGGAGCAGTATAAAAAGGCGGGAGAACCTATAGGCAATATGAGCGCCTTTTTGGAATCTTATTTTGACTACAATACCAGCGGCAGCATTCTGTCGGTTGTTATACACTCCAGTGATTATACCGGCGGAGCCCACGGCATGTCATATTTGGAAAGCTACACGGTAAACACAAAGACAAATGAAATATACAAGACTTTCGGTTCGCTGTTTGACAGCAAGAGCAATTATAAAAAAGTAATCCAGGATAAAATCAATAAATTCATAGATAAAGAAAAGGATATGTATTCTATTGATGCAAAAAAAACCGTTGCAGCTAAAAAAGGAGATTATCAATTCTATATAGACGGAAACAAACTGGTTATATATTTCGGAGTGTATGAATTAAGACCATATGCCGGAGGAATGTCGATTTTCGAAATAGATGTAAAAGAATTGAAAGGCCTGCTGAAGAGCGAAGTATATACACAGATGATAAATGCAAAGCCTCTTGAAAATGTCAGATATAACGGTACAACGCTTAATTCTCAGCCAAAGACCTATACAAAGGATTACGCCCTGATGGTTCCCTTGCAGGATATAGCAAAGCTGTTAGGCTACAAGGCCACCTGGGAAGCAGGCAAAGGCTGGGGAGTGGACGGTGGTTATGTAAAAAATAAGGTAGACAGTTATTATTCAAGTAAATCGGACGGCAAAGTCAAGCTTGGTCTGCCGCCCAAGGCTGTCGGAAACATAATGTATGTGCCTCAAACTTACTTCTCGACGGTCCTTAAGGAAGATGTATTTTACGACGGGGACGCACTTAGAATATTTAAAATAGAATCGGTCAACGAAGGTACGTTTGATCAGCAGATAGCGGAATTTGAATCACCGTCTACACCGGAAAATGCAGTGAATATGTATGTAAAAGCAATAGAGGAAAGAAAAGGTGCCCTTCAATATGCATTGTTTTCAGATAAATTAAAGGCTGAAAAAAGGGCGGGTTTTGAGGAAATGTACTGGGTTACCGGTGTATCAAGTCCATGGATTAACGATTATGAGATAAAAGATACCGGTAACAATACCTACAATATAGTTTTTCATTGGGCTACGTCTGCCGGCAAATTACCGGATAGCAAGACAATAGTTACTGTTGAAAAGATACCACAGCAAGAATTCTGGCAGATAGCAGAAGTTACGGAGTAGACAAAAGGCAGAATCAGAATTAACCGGAAGCCGGAATGAATAAGCAGTCGATTACCTGGGTGGATTCTTCCCTCCGCCGGGTAATTGGCTGTTTTTATTTTCATGCTGCGGTGGTCTGAACAGGTAAAGTATCCGCCATAGTAAAAGCAGTTCTCCGGACAAAGAAAATGCCGCTTACATAATGACTTAAAGCGCAATTTTTTGGGTAATACTAAGATAAACGGCGGCAAACTTTTCTGCGGCTGCGATAAAACGCCGCAAGCTTATCAGTTGCGCCGCTTTATCCGCTATGCTATTATTTGAGAAAACTTGCTGTGCAGCACTTTTCTCAAATATAGCGACAGAGGAAGATAATCGAGCCGCATTTCGCCGCACCCGTTGCGGCTCATGCCGG
>JAEVZU010000200.1 GCA_023392075.1 Bacillota bacterium
AGGCACTTAAGGAAGAAGGAATCGAAGTTGTACTTGTAAACAGCAATCCTGCTACAATTATGACTGATACAAATATAGCGGATAAGGTATATATTGAACCACTGAAAGCCGAGGTTGTAAAGAATATAATCATAAAGGAAAAGCCGGACAGCATACTGCCCACTCTGGGAGGTCAGACCGGACTTAATCTTGCAATGGAACTGGCTGAATCAGGTTTTCTGGAAGAACAGGGTGTAAAGCTGCTTGGAACTGCAACCGAGGCAATCAAAATGGCTGAGGACAGGCAGGATTTCAAGGATACAATGGAACGTATCGGCGAACCCTGTATAGCCAGCAAGGTTGTCACTACCATAGAGGATGCCGTAGCTTTCGCAAAAGAAATTGAATATCCTGTTATTGTAAGACCGGCATACACACTTGGCGGTACAGGCGGCGGAATTGTCAACAATGAAGAGGAATTGAGGGAAACAGGCGGTCATGGTCTGAGACTAAGCCGCGTTCATCAGGTTCTGATTGAAAAATGTATTGCCGGCTGGAAGGAAATAGAATATGAAGTAATGCGTGACAGCAAGGGAAATGTAATCACCGTATGTAACATGGAAAACATTGACCCTGTCGGTGTACATACAGGTGACAGTATAGTGGTGGCACCTTCGCAAACTCTTGCCGATAAGGAATATCAGATGCTGAGGACCTCTGCGCTGAAAATAATATCGGCACTTGGAATACAGGGAGGCTGTAATGTTCAGTACGCACTGCACCCTACAAGCTTTGAGTACGCGGTCATTGAGGTTAATCCCAGAGTCAGCCGGTCTTCGGCCTTGGCCTCAAAGGCAACGGGTTATCCTATCGCAAAGGTTGCCTCAAAGATAGCGATCGGATATGGTTTGGATGAGATAAAAAATGCAGTTACGGGCAAGACCTATGCCTGCTTTGAGCCTACTCTGGACTATGTGGTTGTAAAGATACCAAAATGGCCCTTCGACAAGTTTGTAAAGGCAAAAAGAACACTTGGCACACAGATGAAGGCAACCGGAGAGGTAATGTCCATCAGCAGCTCCTTTGAAGCGGCTTTAATGAAAGCCATACGGTCACTGGAGCTGGGTATATTCACACTTGAACAGGATATTTATAAAAAACTTGACGGAAATGAGCTTGTAAGAAAGCTTTCAGATATAAATGACGAAAGAATTTTTGTAATAGCGGAGGCAATACGCCGCTCAGTCACTCTGGAAGAAATTCATGAAATAACAAAAATAGATTACTTCTTCCTCTGCAAGATCAAGGAACTGGTGCTGATGGAAGAAAAGCTGAAGTCCTATACACCCGGCCAGCTGACTGGGGATATTTTAAGAAAAGCCAAAAAAATGGGCTTCACGGACAGCGTAATCGCAAAATTGACGGGGACAACCAGTGAAAAAATAACAAGCTTGAGAAAACAGCAGGGAATCACGGCAGCCTACAAAATGGTTGACACGTGTGCGGCTGAATTTGAAGCGGCAACTCCGTATTACTACTCCACCTATGACAATAACTCCGAAGTCAAGCAGTCCTCAAAAGAAAAGGTTCTTGTGCTGGGCTCGGGACCTATCAGGATCGGTCAGGGAATAGAATTCGACTACTGTTCGGTTCACTCTGTCTGGGCTCTTAAGGAAATGGGTTATGAAACCATAATAGCAAACAACAATCCCGAGACAGTAAGCACCGACTTTGATACTGCCGATAAGCTGTATTTTGAACCGCTTACGCCCGAAGATGTGGAAAATATAGTTGAAGCTGAAAATCCAAAAGGAGCTATAGTACAGTTCGGAGGCCAGACAGCCATCAAACTGACAAAAGCGCTGGATGAGATGGGTGTAAGGATATTCGGAACAGAGCCCAAAAATGTTGACGCCGCCGAAGACAGGGAAAAATTTGACGAAATACTGGAAAAGACAGGTATTCCGAGGCCGCAGGGCAAGACAATATTTACACTTGAAGAGGCACTTGCCGCCGCAAACGGGCTGGGATATCCGGTACTTGTCAGACCTTCCTATGTGCTTGGCGGACAGGGTATGGAAATTGCCTTTAACGACAGGGATGTGGCTGAATTTATGGAGATCATCAACAGAACCGTGCAGGAGCACCCCATCCTCGTTGATAAATACATGATGGGCAAGGAAATAGAAGTAGACGCCATATGCGACGGTGAAAATATATTGATACCGGGTATAATGGAGCATCTTGAAAGAGCGGGTGTACACTCGGGGGACAGCATTTCGGTTTATCCCACCCAGACAGTCAGTGACAAAATAAAGCAGGTCATTGTAGATTATACTGAAAGGCTTGCAAAGGCTCTCAATGTAATAGGACTTGTTAATATACAGTATGTTGTCTACAACAATGAAGTTTACGTAATAGAAGTCAATCCAAGATCAAGCCGTACAGTACCTTATATCAGCAAGGTTACGGGAATACCCATGGTAAATCTGGCTACCAGGTGCATGATGGGTATGAGGCTGAGTGATTTCAAATTTGGAACCGGTCTCTACAAGGAGCCCGAATATGTATCTGTTAAAGTACCGGTGTTCTCCTTTGAAAAGCTTCACGACGTGGATATCAGTCTGGGGCCTGAAATGAAATCCACCGGCGAGGTTCTGGGTATTGCCGATAATTTCCCGGAAGCACTTTACAAGGGTATAATCGCATCAGGGATAAAGCTGCCGCAAAAAGGCGACGGAATATTGATGACTGTAAGGGATACCGACAAGCCCGAGCTTGTGAATATAGCAGAAGAATTTGAAAAGCTGGGCTTTACCCTATACGCGACAGGCAAGACAGCTCACATGCTGAACCACAACGGTATTGCAACAAATGCGGTCAAGAAGCTGGATGAAGGTTCACCCAACATACTTGATCTGATACAGTCAGGCAAGCTGGGAATGATTATAAATACTCCTACAAAAGGCAGAAAGCCGGACAGAGACGGTTTCAAGATAAGAAGAAAAGCCGTTGAAATGTCAATCCCATGTCTGACGTCACTTGATACGGCTTCAGCAGTAATCAGATGTCTCAAGCTGGGTAAGACCGAGGGCCAGCTTGAAGTGCTGAATCTGAGTATATTCGAAGGCAAAGGAGATATCCATGAAAAAAGTTCTTACTGAACAGATTGCGGACCTGGAAAAGCTCTGTGAGGATATTTACAAAATGACCATCAAGTCGGAGTTTGTAGCGCAGAACGCTTTGCCTGGACAGTTTGTCAACGTGAAGTGCGGCGGAATAGAGACTCTTCTCAGAAGACCCATAAGCATTTGTGACGTGGACAGGGCAAACAACACCTTTGATATTGTTTTTCAGGTAAAGGGCACCGGGACTGAAAAGCTGAGCTGCAAATGCACAGGGGAGGTTGATATTATGGCTCCTCTTGGAAAACCCTTTGAAATAGATGACAGGTATAAAAATATAATTGTTGTCGGAGGCGGAATAGGTACCTTCCCTCTGCTGTACCTATTAAACAGCAGTATGGCTTTGGAGAAGACCGCCTTGCTGGGTTTCAGGACAAAAGCCTCCGTAGTGCTGGAAAACCGGTTCAGGGCCGCGGCACATCATGTGGAAATAGCAACCGATGACGGTACTTACGGCAAGCAGGCTTTTGTCACAGAACTGCTGGAGCAGCGTATAACCGGGCAAAAGCCTGATATAGTATATACTTGCGGCCCAGGCATCATGATGCGCAAGGTGGCTGCTATTGCAGAAAAAAACGGTATCCCCTGCCAGGTCTCCATGGAACAGCGAATGGGCTGCGGAATAGGTGCATGTCTGGTCTGTGCCTGCAAAACCAAAAAGGGAGAGGATGACTGGGGGTTCGCTCATGTTTGCAAGGATGGCCCCGTATTCTGGAGCACAGACATCTGCTGGGACCAATGCGAAGATAGCAGATAGTGCTTACATCACTGGCCTTCGCATATGGAAAACGCTTGCGTTTTCCCCTGGTGTAATGATAAAAGAGTATACACCGGGGAACTTGGCGCATTAAAAAGCTACTGACATTTAGATGTACAGATTGGAGAGTAATATGTCAAATAGTATTGATCTTAGTGTAAATATTGCAGGAATCGGTTTTAAAAATCCGGTCATCATGGCATCAGGCACATACGGCTTTGGACATGAATACGGTGAATATATTGATTTGAATACTCTCGGCGGGATATCTGTGAAGGGACTTACCCTGAAAGAAAGGAAAGGCAATCCTCCGCCAAGAATTGCCGAAACTCCGGCAGGTATACTGAACAGTGTCGGACTTCAGAACCCGGGAGTTGAGGCGTTTAAAAAGCAGGAGCTGCCTTTTCTTAAACAGTTCGACACCAGGATAATTGCCAATATAGCCGGAAATACCATCGAAGAGTACTGTGAAATGGCCGAGATACTTGGAGACTCGGAGATTGATACCATAGAACTCAATGTTTCCTGCCCCAATGTAAAGGCCGGCGGGCTGGCCTTTGGTACCGATCCCGTGCTTGTGGAGGAAATAACCTCGGCTGTAAGGAAATACTGCAGGCAGCCTTTAATTGTAAAGCTCTCACCAAATGTGGGGGACATAAAATCCATGGCCAGGGCGGCTGAAGCTGCCGGGGCGGATTGCGTATCACTTATAAATACAATACTGGGAATGGCTATTGATATTCACAGGAAAAAACCTGTGCTTGCAAATAATTTCGGAGGACTTTCAGGGCCAGCTGTAAAACCTGTTGCCGTAAGAATGGTGTATGAGGCCGCGCATGCGGTCAAAATACCTGTGATCGGAATGGGCGGCATATCCTGCAGCGATGATGCGGTGGAGTTTCTGCTTGCGGGTGCGGCTGCGGTCATGGTTGGTACAGCCAACTTTGTTAATCCCACCGTGCCTTTAGATATTATTTCAGGACTGGAAGAATATATGAAGAAGTACGGCTACAGCAGTTTGAAGGATATAACCGGTACATTGGAATTAAATTAATTCGTTGTGTCAGTTAATTTGTTTCTCAACTCTGCAGCTGCAGTTTATGCTGATTAAACAGGTACGCGAGTACAACTTCAAGCAATAGATTTGCATGATAAAAGTGCTTGCTGAAATCTGTAGGTGAAAAACAAGGATTTTTACCGGCAAAGTGACAGGAGGTCCCAGCTTGACTATCATGAAATTCATTCTAGTCAAGCGGAGCAGCACCCGGGACCTGGATGGCAGAGTGCTAACTGCAGCAACAGGTTAAATTTACTTCCAAGCCGGTTAATAATATTTGAAAAGTTTGGTATAATTAAACCGAAGGTAACAATTTATTGTTTGGAGGATGAGATGATAACCAGACTTATTTTTGTAAGGCATGCAGAGGCAGAAGGCAATGTTAACAGACGCTTTCATGGATGGTTTGACAGCAGGATAACCGAAAAGGGACACAAACAGGCTGTGAAAGTTGCCGAAAGACTGGCTGGGATGCCTATTGACATAATATATTCAAGCAGTTTGACACGTACATTGCAGACGGCCCAGTATATTGCCGATATAAAGCAGCTTCCCGTAATACGGACTGACAAGCTCAGGGAGATAAACGGAGGGGATTGGGAGAATATGCCTTTTGATCAGCTTCCTGTGCTGTACCCGAAAGAAAATAAAACCTGGGAGGAAGAGCCGCATCTTCATCAGATGCCAAATGGAGAATGTATCTCAGAGTTTTATGACAGACTTATGGGAGAAGTAAAACATATTATCAGCAACAACCAGGGAAAAAACATCTGCATTGTAACCCACGGGGCAGCAATACGTACCATGCTTTGCAGATTTTACGGGCAGAAGCTGGAGTACATTAAAAATATATTCTGGCATGATAATACTTCAGTTACTATAGTAGATTATGATGATAAAAAGGATGAATTTGAAGTATTGATGGAAGGTGACACCGAACATCTTGATTTTGAATTGAGTACAATTGAGAATCAGGAATGGTGGCAGGAATTTATGGAAGAAAAGCGCAAGCAAAATAAACTGAAGTAAAATAAAACGGCATGTGCTATAAAGTGGATTTAAGCCAATTTACACATTGGAAACTCATTTTATTGTGCGAAGCGGAAATGGAGCTCTAAATGGAAAAAAATAAACTCATAACCTGGCTTTTTAAAACAAATGCAGTCAGAGTATGCCCTGAAAATAAACCATTCTGGTACACATCATCAAAAATCGGGCCTTACTATATAAATACCCATTTTCTTTACGGAAGTGAGGAAAAGGCTGGCAGCCTGCTGAAAGTAATTGATGTCTGCAAGGAAAACAAGCTTGGATGTTCAGAGATAGTTTTGGAACTTGCCCGCAAAAATTTTGAAACCGATGAGATTTTCAGAGGTCTAATTTCTTCAATGTGTGAGTATATTAAAAGTAATTTCAATATGAAGAATATCGGTTACATATCAGGCGGAGAGAGAAGGGACTGGTTTTTTTCACTGATAATAGCAGACATGCTTAAAATCCCGCATATAACCATATTCAAGGACCTGACGGCTGTAATGTTTCAAAAGGGTGTATCCTCTGAAGTTAAGGATATAAAAAACGCAAATGTCCTTCATATAGCAGATATTATAACCGAAGCTTCCAGCTATACCAGAGCCTGGATACCGGCTATCCAGTCCCTGAACGGAAATTTGAAATACAGTCTGGTGGTTGTCGACAGACTTCAGGGCGGTGCTGAAAAGCTCAATGGTGCGGGAGTGGAATCCCATGCTTTGATGAAGGTTGACAAAGCCTTGTTCGACGGGGCTTTAGATGAAAATCACATTACCGGACAACAGCATAAAATGCTTATGGATTATCTTGAGAAACCCGCTGAAACTATGAGAGCCTTCCTCGTAGAACATCCGGAATTTATTGAGAATTCCCTGCAGTCTGATCCAAAAACAGCAGAAAGAGCAAGGATATGTATAGAACAAAATATTTATGGACTATCCTGATAGCAGGTTAAGGTTAATGAAATTCCAGCGCGGATAATATTTTCACAGCTGGAAATGGGGATTGGTATGAAAAATGGCTTTATACGAAACAGCAAAAGCGGCAGGAGAAAAAATATAATTGCAGTGTCCATAGTATTGGCAGTGGGATTTGCAGCTTTACTCGGCTACAACAAAATTGTTTATCTGGACGCTTTTTTCTTTTTAAAAGGTAAAGTTACTGTTGAAAAGATTGTATGTGAAGGGGATATGGACGGGGATGGTATTTCCGATATGGATGACATAGTCCAGGGTGCCAGGAAGGAAGTCTTTAACCGGACAAAATACCAGAGTACCTATTATGAAGGGGGATATCCTCCCGAGTGGGAAGGCGTCTGCACGGATGTTATCTGGCGGGCATTGAAAAATTCAGGTTATGATTTAAAAAGCAATATGGATAGGGATATTCTTGAACATACGGAAGATTATAAAAATGGTGTAAAAGTACCCGATCCCAATATCGATTTCAGGCGTGTTAAAAACCAGATAGTATTCTTTGAAAAGTATGCCGAAAGCCTGACCTGGGAAGTTAAGCCTTATGATAAAAAGAACCTGTATCAATGGCAGCCCGGCGATATAGTGGTATTGAACAGAACGGATCATGTGGCTATAGTGTCGGATAAAAGACGCAAGGACGGGGTGCCGTATATCCTACACAATGCCAGTACCGTAGCGGTTGAAGAAGAAAACATATTGCTGAAGTGGAGCAAGAGCGGGCGTATTATCGGTCATTTCAGGTTTCCAAAGGAATTACTGGAATGAGCCGGTACTGCTGGGTTACAATAGTTATGTAATGAAGCTGCAATAACAGGAGGAAATATTAATATGGCAATTCAAAAGACAAATGTCATGAGAATACTGGACAGCGCTCATATTCAGTATAATACATATACTTATGAAAATAAGGATGGGGCTATAGACGGGGTTTCGGTGGCTAACAAGATTGGACAGCCTGTGGAAAAGGTATATAAAACTCTTGTTACAAGGGGTGTAGGCAAGAATTTTTTTATTTTTGTTATTCCTGTAGGCAAGGAACTGAATCTCAAGGCGGCAGCCAGGTCGGTAGGCGAAAAGTCTGTCGAAATGATAAGAATGGATGAAATAAACAAGGTAACCGGCTACATCAGGGGAGGCTGCTCGCCCATAGGAATGAAAAAGGATTATTCGACAGTTATAGACAGCTCCTGTGGGAATATTGAGTCAATAATCTTCAGCGCAGGAAAAATCGGTTTTCAAGTTGAGATAAAGCCCCAGGAGCTGGTTGATTTTATAAAAGCCGGTGTTGCGCCTGTAGCAGATTGATTATCCCTGGCTTTATTTGGTGATATATTATCACAAAGAAATTAGAGGAGAATATTTATGCACATAGACCAGAATACGCTTATTGCCATAGCTGTTGTTGTAGTTGGATTCTTTACTTTTACATATGTTTCGATGCAGGAGATATTTAAGTTCAAGCTGAAAAAGGAGCAGATTAAGGCGGATGCCATGGTTAAAGCAGAAGAGATAAAGGCAAAAAACCAGTTTGACATTGAAGCCTTAATACATAAGGATAGTGTTTATCAAAGCAAACAGGTAAAAGATAACAGGAGTCCGGTAAATGAGGAAGATTATCTTAGTGAGAGAAGGAATAAACTGGACGAACGGGCGTAGTAGTAGTTATTGATTTTAATTACTATGGTCTAAACCCGGCAGGAATAACTTGTAGCAAGTTAAATTAATTTGTTGTGCCAATTGATATTCTGTTTTGCTTTACAGATAGATTTATTTAGTATCTCTATTTTATGAAGTTAGTACGGAAGTACAGTTGATATATAATTACACAGGTAAAGCAAAATTTAATTATCAGAACAACGCATTAAATGATATACTTTATCTCCCCGTTCTCAAAAAGCTCTGATATTTCCTTCTGGAAAAACTCATTTACCTGGGCCATGGTTTCCCTGGGATAGACATATTTGCCATAACCGAATTGACCGTATTTAAACTGCCTGTTTCCGTTGTCCATGTCCAGAGTGGTTTCAGGAAAGATTTCAGTTATTTTATTCCTGGCTTTTGTGGTATATCTGTGGGAAATAACTTCAAAGGTCACAGGATTTGAGGCAGAGGCCGGAAATGCCTGCCGGAGTCCTGACAGAAGCTCTCTGTATTCCTTTTCCCACCCCTCGTAGATAAACACAGGTGCAATTATAAAGCCAACCGGATAGCCGGCTGAATATAATTTAGCACTTGCCTCAATACGCTTTTTCGCCGAAGCGGTTTTATGCTCGTACTTTTTTATTATGGACTCGGTATTCAAACTAAAGCGTATTTCTGTATGGTTTTTGTGTTCCAGCGTCAAGAGGTCATCAATATCCGTATATTTGGTGACAAACCTGAAACGGGCCTTTTCATGTGCAGCGAAATAGCGTATGGCCATTTTCAACGCCCCTGTATACGGTTCCACAGGAACAGGGTCAGAGGTTGCAGAACCTTCAAAAATAGTTTCTTCCGGTAATCTTTCACCAATATATTTATCGGCTTGCCGGAATATATCTTCAAGATTTACATGAATCCTTATAAAAGGTTTGTCACCCAGTTGGGTATTGAGATAACAGTATTCACACTGGCCGATACAGCCGCTTACCAGAGGCAGCTGATAATGAGCGGAGGGCTTGCAGCTCTGAAAGCTCAAGCTCTTTTTTACACCTACAACAAGGGTGTTTTTTCCGCTTTGATACAAAGCCGCAGTTGTTTCACCCGGAATATGGCTTTTTACTTTATTCAGTGAGCTTTCGATTATCTGAAGGTTGCCGGCTTTGAAGCTTTCGTACAGCTGCCGTCCCAGGGGATAGTCAAGAGAGCCTGTTTCGAAGATTACTCTTTGCGGTACAAACATATATAACCTCATTTACTGTTATTTTAGTTTAGTTTGTACCGATCAGAACTAATTCATGATTAAAATTTATGGTAAATATGTTATTACTTCCAGCCGTCGGTGTATTCATCGTGAAATTCGTCAGAAGAAGGAAGCTTGTGGGTTTTGAACCCGATTTTTACTCTTTCTGAAAACAAATAGGCACATATAAGGGAGGTAACAGGGATTGTCACCAAAATACCAAAACTGCCTATCAATGCCTGAAGAATTTCAACTACAATCATTTCCTTATTCATAAGCTCTAAAACAGAGCTGTTGTATGATACCAGGAGAAGGACCACAGAAAGTGAGCTTCCGATATAAGCCAGAATCAAGGTATTGGCCATAGTACCCATTATGTCTCTTCCGATAGCCATTCCGGATTTTATAATAAGGCTGAAGGGGGTATACTCGAGTTTTTCCTTGAATTCGGCCAGGGCAGCCGATATGGACATTGATACGTCCATTATTGCTCCGATGGCTCCGATCAGTATTGCTGCGAATATTATTGCTCTGAGATCTATAGGATGATTGGGATTGACACGGATAACATAAAGAGATTCCTCACTGACCAGACCGGTAAGCTTTAATGTGTTGTCCATTATAAGGGTAAGAAAACCCGATACCAAAATTCCGGCCAGACAGCCTATTCCTGCAGACAGACTTTTTTTGTTTGCACCATAAATGATAAGGAAAGACATTGTTATTATGTAAATGCATGTTATTATGGACCAGAAATATATGTTGAAGCCCTGGAGTACGGCCGGAATAAACACAGCGAAAATTGCTGCACAGGTAAAGCCAAGGGAAATAATTGTATTGAAGCCTTTAAAACGTCCGAAAATCACAAGAAATACAAGAAAGACAATTCCCATAATCAAAAGGGAATCAGATCTAAGGTATTCACCCAGTACCCAGTCATTGGCGGAACCTTCGTTGTCCAGCCTGTAGAGTATTACTTTGTCTCCTGCCTGAACCTCTTTGAGAGAAGCTCCGGTAAAAGGATCTATGGTTTGCATTGCCATAACTTCAGTACCTTTGTCTTCACCGGATAAAACTCTGGCCTGAAATATAATGTCCTTGCCTGTGTCAGGATTTTCACCACCCAGATCATATTCGGTCTTCTTTGTACTCACAACTTTTATAACCTGTGCCTTTTCAGCGGAAACTCCCTCTGCACCGCTCAGCATGTTCAGGTTTTTTGTGGTTATCTTGTTACCAACTAGCAGTATAACAACAGAAAAGATTATTGTTAACAGATATACCAAGGTTTCTCTATTTAAAAAAGATTTTACTTTTATTGACATGGTTCCTCCGATTACTGAAATAATAAATTGCATTATTTAATGATAGCACAGTAAATTTTGCAGTACAATAGGAGCAATGGAGGAGAAAATCAAATTTGATAATCGGTATAGTCAGTGTTACGGAATTCCGAAGGGCTCAATCCGTATATCTTTTTAAACTGTTTCATAAAGTAATTCAAGTCACGGTAACCTATTTGAAAGCCTATTTCATAGGTTTTCAAGTTTGTACTTTTAAAAAGAAACTCTGCACGGGTCATTTTGACCATGGTGACATAATCGTTGAAATGAATACCTGTCTTGACCGGAAAGGAATTACTCAAATACGTATTGTTAATGAAGAATCTTTCGGCTATAACCTTCAGTTTCAGATCATCTTCAGGATTATTTAATATGTATTCGCAGATATGCCGGATATTATCATCCTGAGTATCGGGCTGAAACTTTACAATAAAACTGATTAAATAATTTATTTTTCTCAGATAAAACTCTTTAAAGGTATCGGTATTGCCGTCATGTAAAAAATCCACCTCTTCAAAATAATTGATTCCTATAAAATTTCCAAGCCACTTAAAATCTTCATAAACTGCTTTTATAAGATTGTGGTACAGCTTTTTGATAATGATATCTGCTTTAATAATGTTGTCGGATAAGGCCAGGTATAAATTTTCGGCGGTTGATCCAAACAATTGAACGGCGGAGAAGTCCCTGTTTTTAATATAATTGAAAATATTTTTCTCCTCAGCTGCCGGGTATATCCAGTCATTGTTATCGGAAGCATAGCTTGAGGTCAGTTTATGGTTTTGGGTTTCCTTTAAAAAGTTCCCTGCTCTTTGCAGAACCTGCAGCAAACTTTCCTCGGCAGCAGGTTTTACGAGATAGTCAAATGCTCCCAAAACTATACCCTGCCTGGCATAGTTAAATTCACTGTATTCACTGATAATAACAACGCAGGAACATAAATTATCTTTTTTAATTTCTCTTAAAAGCTGAAGACCATCAATTATCGGCATTCTAATATCTGTCAATACCAGATCGTATTCGTTATTTTTGAGTAAATCAATAGCCTGACTGCCGTTATTGGCTTTTCCGGCAACTTCAAAACCCGATATTTTACCCCAGACCTTAAGGCGCTCCAATTCAATAAGAAAAATATCCCGGTCGTCAACGATTAATGTTTTGTACATTTTTGATTCACCTCGCTTCAATAATGCCTGCAGTTATTTCAATATATTTTCCTGGCGGATAGTAAAGTAAACACAGGCGCCTATTCCAACCTCACCTGTTATCCAGACCCTGCCTCCGGATTTTTCTATTATTTTTTTTACAATTGCAAGGCCGACTCCGCTGCCTTCAAAATCATTTATGGAATGCATACGCTGAAACATACCGAAAAGATTCTCTGAAAACTTCATATCGAAACCGACACCGTTATCCCTTATGTAAAAACGGTTTTCATTATTGACAAACAGATATCCTACCGTAATGATTCCAATATCCACATTTCTGGTAAACTTCAAGGAATTTGAAATTATATTTGTAATTACCTGTTTCATCAGCACTTTGTCTGCCAGAATAAAAGGCATATCATCTTCAAACCTTAAAATTATTTTCTGATTTTTTGAATAACCTATTACAAGCTCATCGAAAACAGCCTTAACCATTTCCTTCAGATCCAATGCCTCCAGGATGGGGTCAAAATCAGTAAACCTTGTATACTCCAAAAGCTTGTTTATCAAAATCAAGGTATCACTGCATATGCCTCTGATGTTCTGAATAAGCTCGATACCTTCTTGGGCAACGATATTTTTGTAATCCTCAATGAAAATTCTGGCATAACCGTCTATAGCCCGAACCGGAGCCTTAATTTCATGAGATATGGTATAATTAAAGGCGTGCAGCTCATTATTCGAAATCTGAAGCCTGCTTGCTATTTCCTGAAAGTCTAAATTATTTGAATTTTTTATATCAGCATTATCTTTGTTATTTATAGGAATCACTCCAAAACGATTAATTCTTCAAGGTTCACGTTTTTATCAGCTATTATAAAACTTTTTAAAACAGGACTTTTACAGTTTTCGAGAGATAAAATCAAATAACTGATAGCAGGGTCAAAAGCCAGTTGTATATCCTCTTCGGAAGGTCTTGCAGGAGAAACGGGATGGCTGTGAAAATTTGCTAAAAGCTGCCACCTGTTTTTGCGTATATCAGATATTACTTTAAATTGTTCCTGAATATCCATGGAAAAATGTTCGGGACTCCCGTCAATATTTTTTAAGGGATAAACCTTTTGAACAATTTTTTTATCTCCGTCAACAATTCCGCCCAAAAGTCCGCAGCTTTCATTTGGCAAGCCCTTAATCGAATGGTTGAGTATATCATTGAAATGCCGTCTTTCCAATATAAACATAGCTAACCTCCAAAAAACTTATTTATCCCTAAATAACATACTATAAATATATGTATAATATATAATTTTAAGTATTATTTGTCAATTGCAATACCTACTAAAAATATTTGTTTAATAAGTATACTAGCACATTACTTTTTAAAGTCAATTTCAAAAAAGAATACCTAAATATAAACCACTTAAATTCTAAATTTAGTCTTGTTGCCAGTCAAAACCAGAAAAACTATAATTTATAAATGAAGAATTATCTGCAATGCGGCTTTTCAT
>JAEVZU010000046.1 GCA_023392075.1 Bacillota bacterium
TTTTCCATTGATTAATTCCTCCTGAAATATAACTAAACTGTTCTGCGACATAAGTCGCTGATTTGTAACAACATATAGAAGTTTAACATATATAGTCTAACCTGTCAAATCATATTTAATGTATGAAATTCAGATAACCAAGATATTAAATGTTGTTAATATAAAATTATTTTACCACATTGGTATACATTTATTCCATAAAAACAAACCAAATATTAGTCTTTTCTGCAAACGTAAAAATTCCGTTCACTTTTTAAAGATGGCTTTTTCAGTTTCAAATGGTCATATAACGAAATAAAATTTAAACCTGATTGATTTATAAATTGCATTATTTCCTCTTCACCGTATGCTCTTTCAAAATGGGTTTCATCAAATCTTCTATACAGCTGTCCGTCCCTTACAAAGAAGGTTAAATCAAATCTTGCTTTTCTGGTTTTTGGATTATATTCATTTTCCCAAATATAGGCAATATTATCATCAACCTCATAAAAAATGTTGTTTGATAATATATTTTCAAACTTGTATTGTGTATTGATGTCGAATATAAACAAACCACCGGGATTAAGATAATTATGTACCAGTTTAAACATTTTTTGTACCTGAACCGGCCTTGTAAGGTAATTAAAGCTGTCAAGCAGGCATACTATAACATCAACCGTCCCATAGAGTTCAAAACTGCTCATATCCTGGTTTAAAAAAAGTATGTCCGCACCTTCCTCCTCTGCTTTTTCAGCTGCACGGTCCAGCATATCGCCGGATAAATCCAGGCAGATCATTTCATAGCCCCTTTTTGACATTTCAATTCCAAAGCTGCCTGTACCGCATCCCAATTCCAATATCATAGACGCTTCTTTTTTATTTTTATGTATTATCTTTTCAATAAAATCCGCCCATTTCCCATAGTCTATGTCGAGAGTCAAATTATCATATACATAAGCAAAACTATTATAAATAGCAAACACATCCTTGATTTTTAAGATATTTTCAGTATGTATTTTATCACATATTCAAAAAAGTCAGCAAATTAAATCTGCTGACTTTCCTGTAATTGAGTCTTTTTTCTTTTAGTAACCAGCCCGCCTATCCTTCCGGTTTCTTTTGGGCTTAAACTTTTCCAGCCATATTTCTTTACTTTTTCAATTAAACCCAATTCCTGTGCAATTTCATATTTTAATTTTTCATTTTCATCCACCGGTCAACACCTCCTATTGGTATTATGTGGATATTTTTGTTATTTTATACCTGAAATTGCATTTTGGATTTAAATTTTAAAATAAAATTTTAATTATGGTCTGGATATCATTTATTCTGTATGACCTGTACTGCTTTCTGAAGCTGAAGATCATCTTCTCTGGGTATTGCTGATACAGGTGTGTCTTTATACTTGTCTGAGAGTTTTACTTCAATATCAGGTTTGATGCCTTCTCCGTGAATACAAACACCGGAAGGAGTAAAATATCTTGCTATAGTAACCTTTAAACCTGTTCCGTCGTCGAAGCTGTATGTCGTTTGTACCAAACCCTTGCCAAAGGTTTTTGTACCAATAAGTGTACCTTTTTTGTAGTCCTTGATAGCTCCTGCCAGTATTTCCGAAGCACTTGCACTATTTCCGTTGGTCAATACAACAATAGGCAGGTTCAGCTCGGTAGCGTCGGATTTCTGGTAGTTTTTCTTCCCCTGCCTGTCTTCGGTATAAACTATTGTACCCTTCGGCAGAATTCTGTCCGCCATGGAAACTACTTCATTATAAAGACCTCCGGGATTATCTCTCACATCAATTATTACAGATTTGGCCCCCTGCTCAACAAGCTTGTTTAGCTGGCTTATAAAGTTCTCACTGATATTTTCATCAAACATTTTCAATTTGATGTATGCAATATTATTTTCCAGCATTTCACTTCTTATATTGAGTTTTGCCTTTATCTTTTTTCTTACAACGCGTACATCAAAGGTGCTGTTTTCCGATTGTCTGAGTATGGTCAGCACAGTCTCGGTATTCTCCTGCCCTTTTATCATACTTGCAACCAGCGCTTCGTCCCTGAGCCCGGTAATATCCTTTCCGTCTATTTTCAGAATCTTATCGCCCTGTCTTATGCCGGCAGTCTTTGCAGGTGAGTCATCAAAGGGCTCCAGAACGGTTATTATCCCGTTTTTATCAAGTATTATGGGCAGACCTACACCTACATATTCATCTTCAGTGTGTCTCTGCATATCGGTAAATGCTTTCATTTGATCTTTATTGTAGTATACCGTATAGGGGTCCTTAAGCGAATCCGCCATTCCTGAGATTGCACCTTCCAGTAGTTTATTTGTGTCTATGTCTTCATAGAAGGATTTCTGCAAAATACTTCTGGCTTCATTGAATTTTTGTACAGAAGACCTGGTAACATTACTTTTCTCAAAAGACAATGAATACCTTCCGTTAACATAGGAAATTCCCACAAAGAGCAGAGCCGATACTGTAAAACATATGATTGCTGTCATTGCTATTACTCCGGCTAGCTGTCTGTTATCTTTTTTGTCGATATTCAATATGATACACCCCTAATCCTTATAATTTATCAACATGATTTTAAACTATAATGTAGTATTTATAAAACACCAATCTAGTGGTCTGTAACACCTAAAAGTAACATATTGCCTTCGCCCTCTGCCTTATCCTGAGAAAATTTTCCTCGACGGCAATATACGTTTTAGATGTTGCAGACCACTTGCATAAATTGTTATATATATTGATATGCTTAAAAGCATAATATTAAACCCGCATTTTTATATGCGGGTTTTAATAGCCATAAATATTTTTTTTCAGAAGTCTTTTCCTGTTAGACATAGCTCTGCGGATTGACGGTAGATCCATTCTTACGGACCTCAAAGTGCAGATGAGGCCCCGTTGATAACCCGGTAGTGCCTACTTTGCCTATAGTTTCACCACGCTCAACCTTGTCTCCTACTTTTACGAGGATTTTGCTCTGATGGGCATACAGTGTGGCCAATCCGCCCCCATGGTCAATTATAACACAATTACCATAACCGCCGTTCCAGCCTGCCATTATCACCTTTCCGGAATTGGCTGCAATTATCTTGGCACCCGACGGTGCATCTATATCAATACCTGTGTGCATTTTTTTAACTTTATAGATAGGATGTATTCTCATGCCATATGGCGAGGATACCCTTGTATAGCCAGGAGTAGGCCATTTCATAATACCGCCGGCATATTTGGTATTTTTGTCCATTAATTGAGCAAGCTGCTTTTCCAGTTTCCTTGACAATTCAATTAATTCATCTTCTTTTTTCTCAGCTTGTTTCAATTTATTTTTAGACGCTTCTATTTCCGATTCCGCCTTGGCCCTTGAGACCTTATAGTCCGAAGCCTTAACGTTCAGCTTTTTCAGTTCCGCCTCTTTCGTTTCAAGTTCCTGATATTTTGTCTGTTTCTGAAGTTCGGTATTTTCCTTGCTGAGGGCTATATCCTGAATAAGTTTCTCGTCATTTTTCTTTACGATTGACAGCAGTTCCATTCTCGAAAAGAATTCACTCAGGTTTTTTGATTCAACAAACAGCTCCAAGGATGACTGATTCATATTCTGATACATAACTCTCATTCTTGTTTTGAATAATTCGGTCTTTTTTTCATAATTGACCTGAATGTCATCTATTTCCCGGCTGATTTTTTCAATGTCCGACTGGACACTTGAGACTTCCTTGGATTTATCGTTTAAGCTTTTTTGAACCTTTTGTGTCTGGGCATCATAAAATTCCTTTTCCTGAGTACTTTCCTTAAGCTGCTCGTTAGCCGCCTTTTTTTCTCCGGCTATCTTCTTTATCTCATTGCTTACGCTCTGCTGCTGCTGTTTGGTTTTATCAATAGTGGATGCTGCGCTGGCAGGCATAATAACACATGAAAATATGTACATAACAACCAACACTATCGTTGATAATCTCTTCATTTTATCCTCCCACATTTATCTTATGTTATTTAAAAAATAAAATAATAAACCCACAAAACTTATTATACAATATTATACAATAAAACTTTAATAATTTAAAGTTTATTACTGGATATGTGACTTTAGGTGTTACAGAGCACTAGACATGTAAATGCTTCCTGATTGACATTACACTTCCCGAAGCACCTATAAGGGCACTGACTCCCACATAAATCAAAACCAAAGTACTCCATACGCCGCCAAACTGAACCATTTCAAATCCCCCGCTGAACTGTTCGGACAACCTGGGCTGTGCAAATCCGTATAAATAAGCTACCAGAACAAATGCGATAATGGCACCCAGCAGTCCCATCAATATTCCCTCGAAAACAAATGGCCACCGGATAAACCAGTCGGTCGCACCTATGTATTTCATAATATTTATTTCCTTGCGTCTTGCAAAAACCGTCAACTTAATTGTATTGGAAATAATAAATAACGATATAATCAGCAATAATCCAATCAGTACAAAGCTGACAATTTTAACCCAGTTTGACACCTGCAAAATAAAATCTATGGTCTTCTGGGAATATCTCACATTGTCGACACCGGCCAACGACTCCAGCTCTTTTGCCACATTGGCGCTGTTCTGGGGATCCCTTACCTTTACTGTAAATGACACATACATCATACTCTCGTCATAACCTTCCAGAATGTCAGAACCACCCAAATCCTTTTTTTCAGAATCAAGGTATTTTTTTAACTGCTCAAAAGCTTCCTTTTTTGAAATTTCCTTATAACTCTCTATATATTTGTTATTGGAAATCTCTGTTTTAACAGCTTCCACCTGTTCGTCCGTAAGTTCGGAAAGGCAGTTTACCTGCATCTGAGGAGTCTTATACAACAAATCCAGATTGTGATTTAAATTAATCAAAATCATGTAAAAAACTCCGAATAAAATCAGTGCAGCACTGATGATACTAATTGATGCCAGAGACATCAGTCTGTTTCTATATGCATTTTTAAAACTTTCCTTCAGAATATATCTTAAACTCCGAATCTTCATCCCCGTATAGCCCTTTCTGCTGATCCCTGATAATTTTACCCTTGTCGATGGCGATAACTCTTTTTTTCATGGCATCAACTATACTTTTTTCATGTGTAGCAACTATAACCGTAGTACCTCTCTGATTTACCTCAGATAGAAGTTTTACTATTTCCCAGGAGTTTTCGGGATCGAGATTTCCTGTCGGCTCGTCAGCTATCAGTAAAGCCGGATTATTTACCAAAGATCTGGCAATGGCAACACGCTGCTGTTCACCACCGGACAGCTGATGAGGATATGCGTTGGCCTTACGGCTCAGGCCAACCAATGCCAATGACATCGGCACCTGCCTGCGGATTTCTCTGGGAAGGCATTCTGTTATTTCCATGGCAAAAGCAACATTTTCATAAACAGTTTTGTTTGGAAGCAGCCGGAAATCCTGAAAAACCATTCCCATGCCCCGGCGCAGATATGGAATTTGTTTGGGTGCCAAAGTTGACAATTGATACCCGTTAACTATTACTTCACCCTCAGTTACAGTTTCTTCCTTCATTAAAAGCTTTAACAGCGTTGATTTTCCCGATCCGCTTGTCCCGACAATAAATGCAAAGTCACCCTTATTTATTTTGAGATTTATTCCTTTTAAAGCAACTGTTCCATTGGGATATTTTTTCATTACATCTATAAACTCAACCAATTGGATTACCCCTTATCTCTTAGTCATTTATATTGGCCAGGTATTTTTTGACCAATATAGCCAGTTTGAAGATAACAGCATCATCGAAGCTGGTCAGTTCCAGCCCCGTCAGCCTCTTTATTTTTTCCAGTCTGTAAACAAGTGTGTTTCTGTGGATATAAAGCTGTCTTGCAGTTTCGCTCACATTCAGATTGTTTTCAAAAAACTTCTGTATTGTAAGCATGGTTTCATTATCCAATGAATCAGCAGAGTTATCCTTGAATACTTCATCCAAAAACAACTGGCATAAAGAAGTTGGAATATGATATACCAATCGTCCTATTCCAAGATTGTTATAATCATATATGTTGTTTTCTTCACTGAAAATATGACCAATAATCATGGACATCTGAGCTTCCTTATAGGACTTGGTTATATCCTTTAAATTGGCAATAATCGTTCCGATTCCGATAGATGCCTTTACCATCAGTTCGGCATTCAGGGTGTCAATAATTATCCGTGCTATTTTAAATACTTCCTTATAATCATCCTTACTCTTGACTTCTTTTACAAGAACAACATTGTCATTGTCTATTACAACTACAAAATCCTTGCTTTTATTTGGGAACAAGCTTTCAATAACTTCATGGACATGTATATCACGCTCACTGGTTGCATTTACCAGAAATACCACTCTCATGGCATTATAATCGATATGAAGTTCCTTGGACCTTACCAGAATATCACCCGGTAAAATATTTTCTACTATAATATTCTTAATAAAGGTATTTTTATCATATTTTTCATCATAATAACTTTTTAAATTAAGTATATTTAAGGTGAATAATTCAAGGTATTTGATATCCTGGGGTTCACTGGACTGAATAAAGGTTATAAACTCCACCTTGTTTTTAACGACAACCTTGTTATATATCCTGCCGTTAATAGTTTGTTGAAGGTTCTTTTCCTGCAGAAAAGCTGCTGCATTGGGATCCTGCTGTCCAATCATCTGAAAATTGGAATGTGCTATTATAATTCCGCTTTCGTCAGTTACTCCAACTTCTTTATTTATAATTTCGCTATATTTGTCTGATAGCGTCTGAAATAGTTTAACAGACATACTTACCTCCTGATTTCGAAATAATGTGAATTTTCTTCCAATCAGTTCACAATATATTAAAATTATACACTATTACACTTTTTTTTACTACAATACTTATTGTAAATTTATTTTGAATAGTCCTTTACCTTGAATACAGCCAGACCCAACACCATTATAACCGGAAAAACAGCGGCAGCCAGCATGCCTGATTTCAAGCCCAGCTGCTCGGGCTGCAGCTGATACTCTGCTGCCAGTCTGAGCAGCTTTTCCGATTTTTGTGAAAAATCGGATATAAATCCGGCAAGCCACGGCCCGAAAGCGCAGCCCAGGTCACCAAAAATTGCAAGTATTCCAAACATTGCCGTGCCGCCCTTTGGATAGCGTTCAGCCGTCAGACTGAAAACACCCGGCCACATGAGGCTGACAGTCAACCCGCAGGCTGCACAGCTCAAAAGTGATATTACAGGTATTTGCACAAACACTGTAACAAGATAGCAGGCTATGCAAAGTGCAGCACTGGCTGCAAGCGCCTTCTCCAGGTGAATCCTGTGCCCCCATATTCCATATATGGTCCTGCCCATTCCCATCAGTACTGCAAACAGACAGGGCCCAAGCAGATCTCCCATTACCTTTGGAACCTGAAGGCCTTTTTCGGCAAAAAGCGATGACCATTGGGACATTGCCTGTTCAGAAGCTCCGGCACACAACATGAGAAGCATTGCAGTGACGAACAAACGCGAATTAAGCAATTTGCGCACAGGTATCTTTTCATGTTCAGGCATTGCTGCAACCAGGGGAACTTTTATAAAATTTATCATATTATATAATGGTATGATGGACCATACAACAGGAAGCACATACCACAAACCGCCTCCCATAATTCGCAGCAGCAGAGTGGTTACCGCCACAACCCCAACCTGCCCCCAGGAATAGAACGAATGCAGCAGGCTCATGGCCGAGGCTTTGGCATCTCCAGGCAACGAGTCCACAATAGGGCTCACCAGCACCTCAATAAGCCCTCCCCCAATGGCATATAATATAACTGAAACTGTCAGCCCCGCATAGGGTGAAGGAAATATATGAGGCAGTGTTCCCAATGCGATAAGGCCGGCAGCACTGAATACATGTGCCGAAACGATTGAAATTCTATAACCGATCCTGTCCACGTACTTAACAGCCAGAGCATCCACAACCAACTGTGTTCCAAAATTTATTAAAATCAATCTTCCTATCATTTCAAAAGAAATCCGGAAGCTGTTCTGAAATATTATAAAAAGCAGCGGAGCCAGATTATTGACAATAGCCTGTGTAATGTAGCCCAAATAACATGCATGTAAAGTACTTTTATATGTAAGCTTCATTTCCCACTCCTTTAATAATTATCTTTTGTACACCTGCTATTTAACATTTTAATTCACATAATAAAAAAAGGAAAGCCTAAGCTTTCCTTTTTTGTTTCATTATTAGTTAATAATTGTACGCTCGGTTTCCTTGTCGAACAGGTGAATCTTGTTTGCATCAAATGCAACTTTGATAACATCACCGGTCTTGGTCTTTGATCTGGCATTAACTCTTGCTGTGGTGGTTGCTGTAGCTCCTTCAATTATCATATAAAGGAAGGTTTCAGCACCAAGCATTTCAACCAGGTCAACATGAGCTTCAACAATACTGTCTGACATTGATTCCAGATACATAGCCTCATCATGGATATTTTCAGGTCTGATACCCATAATAACTTCTTTGCCGATATAATCAGTACCTTCCAGCTTCTTGGCTTTTCCTTCAGGAATCTTAATATCGCTCTTACCGAATACAAGGTGTAAATCATTGCCACGCTGAGTAAGAACCGCATTTATAAGGTTCATTTGAGGGCTGCCGATAAATGTAGCAACAAACTGGTTGCAAGGTCTGTCGTAAAGTGAAGTAGGTGAATCAACCTGTTGGATGTAACCGTCCTTCATAACAACGATTCTTGTACCCATTGTCATAGCTTCTGTCTGGTCATGTGTTACATATATAAATGTTGTGTTAAGTCTGTTGTGAAGTCTTCCTATTTCGGTTCTCATCTGTACTCTGAGCTTTGCATCCAGGTTGGAAAGAGGTTCGTCCATTAAGAATACTTTAGGTTCACGAACTATGGCACGACCTAACGCAACTCTCTGTCTCTGACCGCCTGACAAAGCCTTTGGCTTTCTATCAAGCAAATGTTCTATATCAAGTATTTTTGCTGCCTCATTAACACGCTTTTTGATTTCATCCTTTGGAGTCTTTCTGAGTTTCAAACCAAAAGCCATATTATCGAAAACTGTCATATGAGGATACAATGCGTAGTTCTGGAAAACCATTGCTATATCTCTATCCTTAGGAGCAACATCATTTACCAATTTGTCCCCAATGTATAACTCACCTTCTGAAATTTCTTCCAAACCAGCGATCATTCTAAGTGTAGTAGTTTTACCACAACCTGAAGGTCCAACCAGAACGAGGAATTCATTGTGCTCGATATCAAGGTTAAAATCATTAACTGCAGTTACTCCACCTGCATATCTCTTGTAAATATTCTTTAGCTTTAAACTAGCCATTTTTTATTACCTCCCCAAAACTCGCTATTTGTTTACACGCAAATTCGTATTTATTAATTCTATACTAATATGATACACTGCGAGCCCTGTACAAACCATATTGCTTTTTAACAAAATTAATTTTTGGCTTTTAGTACTTTTGTATAATGCCGCTTTTATGAGTTTACGCGGCATTTATTATACTTTTGAGCATATATTTATGCATATTTCATAAATTTTTCATACGGTTAATTACCAAAATTATCATATTGTACTCATTAACTATGATAAAACCGTAATTAAACTTAACTTCAGTAATCATAGACTTTATAAACCCCTGCGGGTATATTCCGTTACCATCCTTATTCTAAGTTTATGATAATGTAAGTATAAATTATTGAATTTTTATACATTGCGTTGTATAATTATTAAATCACAATATTGAGGTCTCTGTGTGGATTGGAGGATAACAATGAAATTTAAGGTTTTTGTTGACGGAAGTGAAGGTACAACCGGACTTCAGATTAATGAAAGACTGGCTGTAAGAAATGATCTTTACATACTCAAAATAGATGCTGAAAAAAGAAAAGATATTAATGAAAGAAAAAAGTGTCTCAACGAAGCTAATATGGTTTTTCTTTGCCTGCCGGATACGGCTGCAACAGAAGCAGTATCACTGATTGACAATCCTGAAACCAAGGTGATCGACGCCAGCACCGCCCACAGAACAAACAGCAGTTGGGCATACGGACTGCCGGAACTCAGTAAGCAACACCGTGCCAAAATCAGGAATTCCGCAAGAGTATCTGTCCCCGGCTGTTATGCCACCGGCTTTATCAGCCTGATGTATCCATTGGTTTCAGGAGGACTGGTGCAAAAAGATTACCCTGTAACTACACATGCAGTTTCGGGGTACAGCGGCGGCGGAAAAAAGCTGATTGCCCAATTTGAAGCACCCGAAGGAAATCCTTTTGAAAGTCCGCAATTGTATGCACTTGGCCTGACTCATAAGCATATACCCGAAATGACGGTCATCAGCGGTCTTGAATATGCTCCTTTGTTTTCTCCCATAGTTTGTCCCTATTACAAGGGTATGTCCGTCTGCGTACCCATTTATCCCAGGTTGCTTCCAAAGCCAATGTCTAAAGAAGATATTCATGTTTTTTTGACAAACTACTATGGCGGAGAGAAATTTGTAAAAGTGATGCCCTTAGGAGCTGAAAAAGAATACATCAATAATTTCATCGGAGCAACAAGAGTTAACAATACCAATTATCTTGAGATATACGTTACAGGTAATTCCGATCAAATTATGCTTGTATCGGTGCTGGATAACCTCGGAAAAGGCTCCTCTGGAGCAGCAATTCAGAATATGAACATTATGCTCGGGTTAGACGAGGATACCGGACTATAGAAAGTTGCTCAGGAAATGTTTTTGTATTGTAAGTCCAAGTTTGTAAATTCAATTTATCGGGGGTTTTCTTATGAATTATGATAATCTGATTAAAAAAGCTGAAATACTCATTGAAGCATTACCCTATATACAAAAGTTATACGGAAAAACCGTAGTAATAAAATACGGCGGTAACGCCATGATTAACGACGGGCTAAAAAACTCTGTAATAGAAGATATCACACTTCTGAAATATATAGGTATGAATCCGGTATTGGTTCACGGCGGCGGTCCGGATATTAATAAAGCCCTTCAGAAGTTTGATGTCAAAAGTGAATTTGTAAATGGTCTCAGAGTTACGGATTCCCAAACCATTGAAGTTGCACAGATGGTACTTGTCGGCAAAACCAACAAGGAAATAGTATCTTTACTTAACAGTAAGGGAGCTAAGGCCATAGGACTTTGCGGCATCGACGGTAAGCTTATTGAATGTGAGCAGTACAAAACTGAAATAGACGGCGAATTAAAGGATATCGGTTATGTCGGTTCCATAACAAAGATCAACTCAAAAGTTCTCGATCTCATATCAAAGGATGAGTACATACCTGTTGTTGCGCCAATAGGCGTAGGACCTAACGGAGAGAGCTACAATATAAATGCCGATACTGTTGCCGGAGAAATAGCTGCAGCCCTGAAAGCCGAAAAACTGATGCTGCTGACAGATGTTGAAGGTGTAAAACCTTCTCAGGAAAGTGAAAGCATCATTCCGGCCCTTACAATTGAGGAAGTACATGATCTCATAGATAAAAAAATCATTGCAGGGGGTATGATACCAAAGGTTCTTGGCTGTGTCGACGCCTTGGAAAAAGGTGTTGGAAGAACTCACATTATTGACGGAAGAATCCCTCACTGCATATTGCTTGAAATTTTCACATACAAGGGTATCGGAACCATGATCATGAAGGACAAAAAGCTTTATCATGAAAATGAAGCCCTGTACTAGTCATCTGTAGTTTGCTGAGCTATAAGCAATAGGAGCATTAAATACTGTCCTGGATAATTATAGGAATAATGTACCATTTTTGGCTATGTTGTTGTGATATGGCATTTCTTAAGCTATAATGTATTAAGAAATGTTACCCTCTATTAACAATGTACAATACGTTTTTGAGTGGTGAATTTGCCCTGCGGCTGCGTTGAAGCCGCTTGCAAGACACAAAGTTCTTTCAGCGCGTCTTTGTCTTGTCGCAAGGCAAGGACGACAACAAAGAAAAGTGGCAAAATAGCCGGCGTGAGGCGTGGTTTATCTTTTTTTATAGATTAGTACGGTTATATAGTTCTAGGAGGCAAAAATTTTTGAACAGTGCATGTATTTCAAAACTAATTATTCCCGGAGCGTTAGTCAGTTTCAGAATATTCAATCGGCCGGCCTGGTCTCTGAATATTGTCTCCGAATGCAGCGGAGATACAATAAATATACCTCTAACAAACGACTTGATGAAAGCCTGCCTTTTTACCAATACAAAAGTAGAAATTAAATATAAGAATGAATATTTCGAATATAATATAACAGGTGTAATTTCCAAAATAGAACTGTCTGCTTCCCCCTGCATAAATATCAAAATCAATACTGTTGCAGAAAATTTAAATCATCGGGTATTTCCGCGCCTGGATGTTTATCTGCCTGCTACCCTTTCCAGCGGTAATGACAGTTATTACTGCAACATATTAAATCTATCTCTCGGAGGAGTGGCCTTTATGATGGACAGAGAAATTCCTGTAAATACCTGCTGTGAAATAAATATACTTCTTGAGGATAGTTCCTCGGTATATGCAAAGGGTGAAATTCTCAGAATGTCCATAGAGGATTCCCTGTATAAATACAGCATGATGTTCAACTTCATGGATGAAGAAAACAGCAACCGCCTGTATTTATATTTAAATTCCCTTGAAAATTCCTACAGCAGCTTGAGAAACAAATATCTGTAGAGGGTCAAAAGTAAACATTATTATTGTTGCATTTTTATACAAAACAATGTATAATTATTAATTATACATTGTTTTTTTATTTACATTTTTTAATATTATTATATTTACTGCGTGAAGTTTTCCGCAGGTAGGAGGTTAATATGTTGGTCAAGGATATACAGGAATACGATAGTCAATATTTTATGAATACATTTGGAAAAAGAACGCCTGTTGCTTTCGAAAGAGGTCAGGGTATAAACCTTTGGAGTACAGACGGTGAAAAATATACGGATTTTTTTTCGGGAATAGCTGTGAATTCCATAGGGTATTCCCATCCGACTTTTGTTGCAATGGTATCGGAACAATTATCAAAGCTTATACATTGCTCAAACCTTTATTACATAGAATCACAGGCCTTGTTGGCCAAATCGCTGTGCGAAAATTCCTGTGCCGACAAGATATTCTTTGCAAACAGCGGGGCTGAAGCCAATGAAGGAGCAATCAAACTGGCCAGGATTTTCTTCAAAAAACTTGGAATGCCTGAAAAATATGAAATAATTACTCTTGAGAAGTCCTTTCATGGCAGGACAATTACTACTTTAAGTGCCACAGGACAGGATAAATATGCAAAACCTTTCGAACCCCTGACCCGTGGTTTCAAAAAAGTGCCCCTGAATGATTTCGATGCTTTGGAGGCAGCTGTAACTGAAAACACATGTGCAATCATGCTTGAGCCGGTTCAGGGTGAAAGCGGAGTATATCCCTGCGATGCCCGGTACCTGGAAAAGGTAAAAGAGCTTTGCAGTAAAAAAAATCTCCTGCTCATATTTGACGAAGTACAGACTGGTATGGGAAGAACAGGAAAGCTGTTCGGATATGAAAAATATGGTATTGAACCTGACATATTTACATTGGCCAAAGCTCTGGGGGGCGGTATTCCAATCGGAGCAGTCTGCGCCAGGGAACATGTTGCACAGGCTTTTGAACCCGGTGAGCACGGGTCAACCTTTGGAGGCAATCCGCTGGCATGTACTGCAGGTCTTGCAGTTATGAAAATCATGAAGGAAGAAAAGCTTCCCGAAAATGCACAAAAGCTTGGGGAATACATAAAGGAAAAGCTTCAGGTCCTGTCGGCCGGCTCCTGTCCGGTGATCTCGGAAATCAGGGTCTCCGGCTTAATGATAGCAATTGAATTAAACCAGCCTGTAGCTCCCTCGGTAAAAAATAAAATGTTTGAGAAGAAGTATCTTGTTGCCAGCATAGGCGACAAAATATTAAGAATACTCCCGCCATTGATTATTACCGAGCAGGATGCGGATAATTTTATTTCAGTCCTGGAAGAGGCTATAAACGAAGTTCTTTAGTTACAGCACGATTTGTGAACATCTTACATTTAGTCTGGAGGCAAATACTATGAAAGCAGTTTTGTTGTTGGAAGACGGTACTTATTTTTCGGGAGAAGGCTTTGGAAAAAGCGGTGAAACTGCCGGAGAAATAGTTTTCAATACATGTATGACAGGATATCAGGAAATTGCCACTGATCCTTCCTATAACGGACAGATTGTAACCATGACCTACCCGCTGATAGGAAATTATGGTTTTAATACGTCGGATAATGAATCCTACAAACCGCATGTACAGGGTTTTATAGTTAAAGAGCTCTGTTCCACACCCAGCAACTGGAGATATACCATTGATCCCGAACAATATTTTGCAAGACATAATATTGTGGGGATTAAAAGTATTGATACCAGAGCTTTGACACAGCATATCAGAAAGTATGGCAGCATGTTTGGAATAATCTCCACCGAATGTGGAAATCTTGATATTCTCAGCAAAAATCTTCAGACATACAAGGCAATACCAAGAAATCTTGTAATGGAGGTTACCTCCAAAACCCCGATACATATCCCAGGAAAGGGTAAAAAGGTTGCTCTCCTGGATTTCGGAGTAAAGAGCAATATTGTACGTTCACTTGAGAAAAGGGGTTGTGACATCCATATACTTCCCGCCTTCAGTGCTTATGAAGAAATAATGGCCTTAAACCCGGACGGAATACTGCTGTCAAACGGCCCCGGGGACCCAAGAGATCTTACAGCCGCAAAGAAAACCATTCAAAGTCTCCTGGGAGTCAGGCCCATATTGGGAATATGTCTCGGGCATCAATTGCTGGGGCTGTCTCTTGATTGCAGTGTAACCAAGCTGAAGTTCGGACACCACGGCGGAAACCACCCGGTTAAGGACAACATCACAGGAAGATGCTACATTACATCACAGAACCATAACTATGCTATTGATAACAGTTCCAATGATGATATAGTTATCACTCATATCAATGTAAACGATAATACCATCGAGGGTTTCAGACATAAGCAGCTGCCGATTATCAGCGTGCAATACCATCCTGAAGCGGCACCCGGTCCTCAGGATTCAGCTTATATATTCGATGACTTTGTAAATATGATGGCTTAAATTGGAGATAAAGCTATAAATCTCATGGAGGTTAGATTGTAAGACTCCGCTGACGCCCGTCTTCCAATCTAACCTGTGAATTTATGGCCGTGCGAAATATTCAAAGTATTTCCAATACTTTGAAAGCGCACATGGCCAATTAACCTCCTTTATTCGCCGCTTTGCGATAAAGGATATCAGTTTTCATTACATTTTGTGGCCGCTATGCGGCTCATGGAGGTTAATATGTCAAAAAATTCAGATATAAAAAAGGTATTGGTAATAGGTTCAGGTCCCATTATCATAGGCCAGGCCGCAGAGTTTGACTACTCTGGGACGCAAGCCTGCAAGTCTCTCAGAGAGGAAGGTATCGAAGTTGTTCTCATTAACAGTAATCCGGCTACAATAATGACCGATACACAATCTGCAGACAAGGTTTATATTGAACCTATAACTCTTGAATTTGTAAAAAAAATTATTCATAAGGAAAAGCCCGACGGAATACTGGCCTCCCTTGGAGGCCAGACAGGTCTTAATATGGCTGTCCAGCTTGCTGAGGACGGAATTCTTGACGAGATGAACATACAGCTTTTGGGCACTTCCCTCTCCTCTATAAAAAAAGCCGAGGACAGAGAACTTTTCAAGGAAACCATGCAGGAAATCAACGAAAAGGTTGCCCACAGCAAAATTGTTACCAATATGCAGGCTGCGGTGGCCTTTGCAGTCGAAATAGGCTTTCCCATAATCATAAGACCGGCCTATACGCTGGGTGGTTCAGGCGGCGGTATTGCCACCAATATGGAAGAATTTAAATATATATGCGGCAAAGGCCTCAAGCTCAGCATGATCAGCCAGGTTCTTCTGGAACAGAGTGTTGCGGGCTGGAAGGAAATTGAGTACGAGGTTATGCGCGACAGCAACGACAACTGCATAATCATCTGTAACATGGAAAACTTTGATCCGGTTGGAGTTCATACGGGAGACAGTATTGTCGTTGCTCCCAGCCAGACCCTCTCGGATATTGAGTACCAGATGCTCAGAACCGCATCCATAAAGATAATCAGGGCTCTTGATATCAAGGGCGGCTGCAATATACAGTTTGCATTGAACCCTGACAGCTATGAATATGTTGTTATAGAGGTAAACCCGCGAGTCAGCCGTTCAAGTGCTCTGGCCTCAAAGGCAACAGGTTATCCCATCGCCCGTGTGACTGCAAAGATTGCAATAGGAATGACTCTTGACGAGATAAAAAACTCGGTTACAAAAAATACAAGCGCCTGCTTCGAGCCGTCACTGGATTATGTTGTTACCAAGGTCCCCCGCTGGCCCTTCGACAAGTTTGCAAATGCAGACAGGAGCCTTGGAACCCAGATGAAGGCGACCGGAGAAGTTATGGCCATAGGCCGTACCTTTGAGGAATCTCTTCTCAAGGCAATCGATTCACTTGATATTAAATTCAATTATCAGCTGGGCTTGAGCCTGTTTGACAATATGAGCCGTGAAGAGCTGGTGGAGTATGTAAAACATCCCAGCGACCAGCGTATATTTGCAATTTGCAAGGCTCTTCAAAAGGGTGTTTCAGCAGGTGAAATAGTCAGGATAACCAAAATAGATGACTTCTTTATCAGAAAGCTCAAAAAGATAGTCAGGCTTGGTGAGGAGATAACCAACGCCGGCATTGCATGGCTGGATTATGACCTTTACTCAAGGGCAAAGAAAATAGGCTTTGGGGATTCCTATATCGCAAATCTTACCAACGAGCCTCTCGAAAAAATACTGGAATTGCGAGAAAAGTATCCTATCAATCCGGTTTATAAAATAGTTGATACCTGTGCCGGCGAGTTTGAAGCCGTTACTCCCTATTATTACTCAACTTATGAGGAAAAGGACGATGTTGAGGTTACCGAAGGAGACAAGGTTCTGGTTATAGGCTCCGGCCCTATCAGGATCGGTCAGGGTATTGAGTTCGACTATTGCAGCGTGCATTCGGTGGAAACCCTGAAAGAGCTTGGAATAGAATCAATTATAATAAATAATAACCCCGAGACGGTAAGCACCGACTTTGATACATCGGATAAGCTCTATTTTGAGCCTCTTACAAAGGAATGTGTTCTGGACATCATTCAAAAGGAAAAACCCCTTGGAGTCATAGTGCAGTTTGGAGGCCAGACAGCTATAAATCTTGCCGAGACCCTTCATTCAGAAGGAGTAAAAATACTTGGTACTTCAGTCCAAAGCATAGATATCGCAGAGGACAGGGATAAATTTCTCAAGCTGCTGGAGGAGTTGGATATACCCATTCCCGAAGGAAAAACAGCCTTTTCCTTTGAGCAGGCCAGACACATAGCCAATGAAATAGGTTATCCGGTTCTTGTAAGACCTTCCTACGTGCTTGGCGGACGTGCAATGGAAATTGTGTATAACGATAAGACTCTTCAGGAGTACATACAGATGGCTTCCGATATTTCAACGGCTCACCCCATACTTATTGATAAATATATTACCGGGAGAGAAATGGAAGTTGACGGAATATGCGACGGAAATGAAGTTCTGATACCCGGTATAATGGAGCATATTGAACGGGCCGGCGTCCACTCCGGAGACAGTATTGCGGTTTATCCTCCAAGAAATCTTTCCGGGAAGGTCAAAGCCACTATCGAGGATTATACCATCCGCCTTTCAAAGGCATTGAAGGTTGTCGGCCTGTTTAACATCCAGTTCGTTATGGACAGCAACGAAAAGGTTTATGTCATTGAAGTAAATCCCCGTGCCAGCAGAACTGTTCCCATAATGAGTAAAATCACCGGAATACCTATGGTTGGTGTAGCGACAAAGCTCATCATGGGTAAAACCTTATCCGGACTGGGCTATAAAAACGGCCTTGCAAAGGAAACTGAGTTCTATGCTGTAAAAGCGCCTGTATTTTCTTTTGCCAAGCTGACAACCGTGGATACTTTCCTTGGGCCTGAAATGAAATCTACCGGTGAAGTCATGGGTGTTGACAGAGATTATTACAATGCCCTGTACAAGGCAATTGCGGCTTCCGGCATAAAAATTCCTTCCGGAGGTAATGTACTTCTTTCTGTTGCAGACAGGGATAAGGAAGAAAGTATAGATATTGCAAACAAGCTATTGTCATTGGGTTTCAAGCTTTCCGCCACAGCAGGTACCTACCGGGTATTGAGCACTGCAGCCCTGCCGGTAGATCCGGTGGATAACGGAAATGTATTGGACAGTATCAAGGAAGATAAAATAACCCTGGTTATAAATACTCCAACCAGAGGTAAAATTCCTGAAAGAAAAGGCTTTATGCTTAGAAGAACAGCGATGGAATACAACATTCCCTGCATAACTTCACTGGACACAACAAATGCAGTTTTAAGCATCCTTGAGCGTCTTATCTCGGACAATAAGGCTGAGGTATACTCATTGGATGAGTATTCGGTTTACAAGGCTTAGGTGTGACCGTAAGAAAATGAAAATATTCTTTTATGACTTTATTATATTATGGAGGCTTGTATGGATCATTTATTGAGTTTAAACGATTTAAGTACTGAAGAAATTCAGGATTTGCTGAAACTGGCTGAAAAGCTTAAGAAACAGACCAGGGAAGGTGTGCAGCATCATCTCCTGAAGGGCAGGACTTTGGGTATGATTTTTTCAAAATCCTCCACAAGAACCAGAGTTTCCTTCGAGGTTGGAATGTATCAGTTAGGCGGTTACCCGCTGTTTCTAAGTTCGAATGACATACAGCTTGGCAGAGGCGAAACCATATACGATACTGCCAATGTACTGTCAAGATATATAGACGGAATTATGATAAGAACCTTTAAGCAGAGTGATGTGGAAGACCTTGCAAGGTTCGGAACTATTCCTGTTATCAATGGTCTGACCGACGAGATGCATCCCTGCCAGATTTTAGCCGATTTGTTAACCATACACGAGCATAAGGGAAAGCTTGAAGGTCTGAAGCTTGCCTATATCGGAGACGGTAACAATGTAGCCCACTCTCTTCTGCACGGCTGTGCAAAAACAGGTATGGACATAGCTGTTGCCTCACCGGAAGGCTATGAATGTACCGTCAGATATGTGGAAGAAGCCAAAGCGGCGGCAAAAACCACAGGCTCTAAAATCCTTATGACACAGGATCCTGTTGAAGCTATTGCAAATGCCGATGTTATTTACGCCGATACCTGGATCAGCATGGGTCAGGAGGATCAAAAGGAAGAAAAACTAAAAATATTCATGCCTTACCAGATAAACTCCCAGTTGTTCTCCAAAGCAAAAGAGGAAGCCATTTTCCTGCATTGCCTGCCGGCATACAGAGGTTATGAGGTTACGGAAGAAATCATCGACGGACCTCAGTCTGTAATTTTTGATGAAGCCGAGAACAGGCTGCACGCCCAGAAGGCGGTTCTAGCAACCCTGTTGGGCAAATAACCGCACCGCAGACAATATCCTTGTTTACGGCATTGTTTCCGCAGCCTTGTTCTTATTAAGGCAATAGCATGCGCAAATATTTTTGTATAAGTTTATATGGGGAACTGACCCTGTTTTCGCAAGATGCCGCTTAGTACCTTTTCCTTAATAAGGAGGTGTGCATCCCCCTGCCGGTTTAGATGGGGTCTTAGGAGCGTTAGCTCCGTTGAAGGGGGTAACATGAATTATTCATTTATTATAAGAAAAGCCACACTGGAGGATGCACCTGCCATAGCTGTCATAATGCAGGAGGCTTTTAGAAAATATATGCTTGATACCGGTTTATCCGGCACTCTGGATGCATTGACCGAAGGCCTGGAAAACATCGAAGCAGACATTCTTGAGAAAGAGGTTTATATTGCCTTGATTGACGGTAATCCGGTGGGTACAATCAGAATAAAGATTTTACCGGACAATACCGCTTATATAAGCCGGTTTGGAGTCATGCTGGATTACCATAACATAGGAATAGGTAAATCCCTTATGAATCTGGCCGATAAGATTCTGAAGTCTCAGGGCGTTGAGAAGGTCAGCCTTCACACCGCCTCAAAGTACCGCGATCTCATCCGGTTCTACTACGGCCGGGGGTTCTACATTGATTCGACTTCAACGGACAGAGGATATATACGGGCACTTCTGGTAAAAGAATATTAATATTGAGCCAAAGTTTCCCCCTTATGGAATATTGTCTTTTCATAAGGGGGCGTCCATCCTAGTATTTGCCGAATTCATTGTCACTCAATGCTATTTTTATTTTTGACGGGGCTGCCCCGGATAATGCTTCATCAATCTCGGAACCGGCTTTTCTTTCCGAAGTCAAGTCTTCAATCATTTTAATAACCTGAGGATCCAACCTCTCCAGGCCGTCATATTTTCTGATATTGGTTCTTATTTTAAATCTGCTTACCTGTTCCTTTAATATATTAGCCTGGCTTGACAGTTCCTCACTGGCAGCGGCACTTTCCTCCGCGGTGGATGAGTTGGTCTGTACCACTTGGGATACCTGTGCCAGACCAAGGGAAACTTGTGATATTCCTGAAGCCTGCTCGTTAGACGCTATGGCAATATCATTTACCAGAGAAGCAGCTTTTGCAACATCTCCCACAATCATTGCCAGTGCAGCTGCCGTATCGTTGGCAATTTTGGTACCGCCCTCAACTTTTTTAATTGAGCCCTCAATCATGGCGGTGGTTTCTTTAGCTGCATTAGCCGAGCGGGCGGCAAGGTTCCGTACTTCTTCTGCAACCACGGCAAAGCCTTTTCCATGCTGCCCTGCTCTTGCTGCTTCCACAGCTGCATTTAGTGCAAGAATATTCGTCTGGAAAGCAATATCGTCAATAACCTTGATTATCTTTGATATATTGCCTGAGGCCTCATTTATATCATCCATGGCCTTCAGCATACCCTTCATTTGTTCATTGCCCTGACCGGCATTTGTTTTTGCCTTCTCAGCCAGAATGTTGGCCTGATTTGCATTTTCGGCATTTTGCTTTGTTTGCGTTGCTATCTCTTCAATGGAAGCAGTCAGTTCTTCTATCGAGCTTGCCTGTTCAGTAGCACCTTGAGACAAAGCTATACTTGAATCCGAAACCTGCCTTGCACCCGCTGCTACCTGTTCTGCTGCAGTATTGATATTGCTTAGGACCTCACTGTTCTTTCTCACCATTTCAGAAAGTTTTTTGCCCAGCAGGTCTTTTTCCGATTTTACATCAACTTCCACAGTCAAATCACCTGAAGCTATCTTTTCAGCAGTTAATGCATGCCCTCTTATGTTTGCTGTCATTCCTCTGAAAGAATCTGCAAGACTACCTATTTCATCTTTGGTGCTGATATCGACATTTGCCTTCACGTCACCGAGAGCCAGTTTGTCAGCTACACCTATAAGTTTGCTTATGGGCTTTGTTATACTGTTTATAATAAGCAGGCTTACTGCCAATGCCAAAATTAATGAGACGGAAAGTATAACGATTAAAATATTACGGGTTGTCGAATAAATAGCCTCTGAATTTTTATAGGAAGAGACACTGTTTTGTTCATTTAATTGCACCAGCTTTTGACATGAAGCAGCTACGCTGTCATATGACTTTTTTGATTCGCCTTGCAGTAATTTCAGCGCTTCTTCGTCTTTTGACTGACTGCTCAAAGTTAAAATCTGTTTATTGTATTGCACATAAATATCCCATTCCTCTTTTATGGAATCAATTAAATTATTATCTGTATCATCGTTAAAAATTGTCTTATATTTGTTCACATTCTGAATTACTTCACTGTTTATGGAGTTCATTTCTTTTTCCATAGCTTCCTTTTCTTCTGATGTTTGAGCTATTACGTGTCTGAACTCCTTTATTCTGAAATTGGCAGTATTGGTATTTATGGAGTGTGCATAATCTATACCCGGTATGGTGATAGTTGCCAATTCCGTTACCTGACCGTTAATATTTCCTGCTGAAAAAATTGAGTAGATGCCTAATGCTATCAATATAACTGTCAATACACCAAACCCCAAAAATAACCTGTTTTTAATTGTTAGTGTCATATTAACCTCCTAAGCCATATTTATGGCTTTGAGCCGCATTGCGGCCACAAAATGTAATGAAAACCTGCCTATTTTATCGCAATATGGCGAATAAAGGAAAATAAACTATTTATCCACATAAGAAATATCAATATGAATGCTTTGTCCGTCTTCAAATATTAATGGTATACATACAACAACACTTTTGTGTATGCTTAGCTCCATATTTTCACCTGTAAATATAGTAGGCGGAGTAATGTCTATATTTATGCCGTTTTTTGAAAATATTGTTGCAGTATTGCCAAGAATCATATTACACAGTTCTCCAATTGCACTTTTTGCAATTTCATCCAACTGCTCCACAGGCATGCCCATCATCATAACCGAAGCAATCTTACATGCAATTGCCTTTTTAAAAGTTATAACAGCGGTTCCCGAAATTTGGCCTGTTAATCCGATTAATATAATAATACTATCTTCAGTATATGGCCTGTCTTTTATGGATATATCCCCCAGCCTTGCTGATAAACCCGTTGCTTGTTCTATAATTCTTGTACTTGCTTCAATAAAAGGATTGATATATTCTGCTTTCATAGTAGTCTCCCCGGATATACGTATAATAATATTTTGTCTTTTAAAATAATTTCTTTTCTGAGATATAAATTTGCTATTCTGATGTTTCTTAAATAACTCCCAGCTTTTCCATGACTTCAACAAGTTTTTCAGTATCAAGAGGTTTGGAGGCAAATCCCTCGCAGCCCAGTTCAAAGGCCTTCTGCACCATTTCCGTACCGTTAAGGGCCGTGGTCATTATTACCTTTGATCTGTCCTGAGGGAGGATTCCCTTTTGTGCTTCCAGTTCCCTGATGGTTTTAAGAACTTTGATACCATCTACCTTGGGCATCATAATATCAAGGCATATAAGCCTGTACGGAACATTTTCCTTTAATGAATATAAAAAAGCGTCCAGTGCCTCCATACCGTCAACTACAACATCACATTCACCGAACCTGGATAAAAATTTTTGAAGAAACCTTCTGCTGACCAGATCATCCTCAACTATTAAAATTCGCATATTCTCTCTCCTCTCTTAATTTATATATATGTTTTTTAAAGTTTTAAACTCCTTGTGAAAATTAAGGTAACTGCAGAGAACATCTTTCAGGCTGTTACGCCGTACTGCAAGCTCAATCTGGAATGCAAGGCCCTTTAACTCCTCCGCCCCCATTTTATTACATAGATTCTTTATATCATAAGCAAATTTCCCGACCAGTTCCAGATTCCTTCCGTCCAAACAAACAATCAGGCCTGATAAGGCACTTTCTATTTCGGCAAAAATCTTCTCATCAAATTCCTTCAGCCCGGGGCCCTCTTCCCTGATCAGTACTATATTTCCATCATTGTCTATTCTGATGCTCCTAACATCCGGATTGTTTTGCTTATTTACTGCTGTAGCCTCTATAACCTGATAGAGTTCCTCCATTGTGAAAGGCTTCGGAATATATTCATCCATACCCAACCCCAAAAATCTTTCCCGGTCGCCCTGCAGCGCATGGGCCGTGAGAGCTATTATAGGTGTATGTTTCAGGCCGCTTTCCCTTTCCCGGATTATTTTTGCAGCTTCAACTCCATCCATTTCCGGCATATGAATATCCATAAGTATCAAATCGAAATTTTCCTTCTGGTGGAATTCAAGTGCTTCAAGCCCGTTACCTGCAACAGCTACGCTCCATCCCCTTTCCCTGAGCATCCTCGTGATTACCGTCTTATTTACATTGTCATCCTCAGCTAACAGTATTTTAAGACTGTTAGCTGTTATGACGGATACAGGTTCATTTGTCTGGACGGCAGCTGCTTCTTTACCTTTTGTAAACCTGACGGTAAAATGGAAAGTGCTGCCTTTTCCTTTTTCGCTTTCAATCCACATCCTGCCGCCAAGCATTTCAACAAGCTGCCTGGAAATTACAAGTCCCAGCCCTGTGCCTCCAAATTTCCTGCTGATTGAACTATCAACCTGACTAAAGGTTTTAAAAAGTTTTCCTTTTTCTTCATCACTAATACCGATTCCTGTATCTGACACCGAAAACTTTAATTCAACCAGATCCTTTTCTATCAGGCTTTTCTTTACAGCTATATTAACTTCTCCATGTTCTGTAAACTTAATAGCATTTCCGATCAGATTGTTCAGTACTTGCTTAAGCCTGTTTGGATCACCTTTCAGGAACTGAGGTATGCCGGAATAGAACGAATAATTAAAGTCAAGTCCTTTTTTATCGGCAAGCGGCGATTGAGATTTAAAAATCTCCTCTACCAATTGCCTTATATCAAAATTGACATTGTCAATAAATAATTTCCCTGCTTCCATCTTGGAGAAATCCAGGATGTCATTTATTATTTTTAAAAGCGAACTGGCGCAGCTTTTAGCTGTACTGAGATTGTCCCTCTGCTCTGAATCCAGGTTGGTAAGCAAGGTCAGGTCAATCATTCCAACAACTCCATTCAGAGGGGTCCGTATTTCATGACTCATATTTGCAAGAAATTCACTCTTGGACTTGTTTGCTTTTTCCGCATCCTCCTTGGCTCTCTTCAGTTCAATTTCGGACTTTTTCTTTTCATCGATATCCGTTACCACCACTGCAATATGTTCTTTTTGAGGACTGTATACCGCCATGGAGTACCACTTCGCGAATACATTGGAATATATTTCATTCAGGTAAATGCTTTTTCCTTCATTAATGACCTTTTCAAACAGCCCTTCTTCAAAATCCACCAATCCTTCCGGAAAAATGTCCGAATAGAGTTTGCCAACAATATTTTGATCTTCCAACCCAAACATCTTTTCATAGGCATCATTTACCATCATAAATTCCAAATCGGCTATATTGCCATGTCTATCGGTAATGACTCTGTGATAGGCAAACCCTCTGTGCAGGTTCATGAATAAAAACCTGTATCTCTTTTCACTTTCCAAAAGCAGACTCTCGGTAATTTTTTTATCATTGACATCAAGCCCCATCCCTATGTAGCCGTCCTGGTTGCCGTTCATATCACAGAAAGGCTTTATGATAATATTTATCCACCTGTAATCGCCGCTTACATGCCTTATCCTTAATTCAATATTATTCAGCCCGGGATTATCAATTTCTTCATTAAATTTGGCGGCAAGCTTTTCTCTCTCGTCAGGGTGGATACATTCCAGCCAGCCCTCATCTATGATCTGCTGTTCGCTCTTTCCCAGATACTCGGATAAGTTATGGCCTACGTATATATCCCTGCCCTTCTCGTCCGTCTTCCATATCATTGCCGGGAAATTTTCCATCATTTTCAAACTGAAATTATTGGCCTGAATCAACTGCTGCTCCCGTTCCTTGCTCTCGGTAACATCGTTTATGACAAGCAGCACATATCTTTCTCCCGAAATATGTACAGGTACGAAGAAAAAACTATACCAGTTACTTTTTTGTATGCCATTCAGCATTAAGGTTTGCTTGTTGACCAGATCCTTGCTGGGTATTCCGGTTGCGAAAACTATTGATATCCGTTGCTTTATTTCGCATAAACCGCAGTCCCGGCCTTTGCCGCAGCCCTTTTCCTTACTGCCGATGCAACTGATTCCGTCACCGTAGCAAAGTCCAAGGACTTCCCTGTCGGTCAGGCCAAGCATTTTCAAAAAAGCATTATTGACTTGTTTGATTACCCTCTTATTATCCATAATTAACATTCCCACAGGAGAATGGTTAAAAGTCATTTCGAGATTATTTCTCTCCTCAATCAGTTGTTCTTCCATTTTTTTAAGCTTGGTGATATCACGGAAAACAACAACAACCCCATCAATATTGTTATCACTGTCCTTTATTGGAGAACAACTTGCCGATACTATAAATCCTTCACCGTTTTTTGATATAACCGCAGAATTGTTTTTCAGTCCTGCCATGGTATTTGAACGCATAACCTCGTCAATCGGACTGTCCAGAGGTTCACCGTTTTTGATATTTATTAATGAAAATACCTCCCGGAAGTCAACTCCGATAGCCTCCTCTTCAGTCCAGCCGGTAAGCAGGACGGCGGTATGGTTTATATAATCTATTTCCCCGTTTTTATTTGTTGCTATCACTCCATCGCCTATATTGTCCAGTACTGCCGATATTCTGTTGTTCTCCAGCATCCTCACCTCCTCATATTGCTATAGGCTGGGTAGAAATCAAGACTTCACCTGATCCAAGGTTCATTTCGATGGTCCTGCTTACCCTGCCGCCAATATGGGCATTTAGTATTCTAAGGTTTAAATTGTCAAGGGTTTCAATTACAGCTTCAATATTTCTCTTTCCAATATGGAATACGTCCTTATCACTGACTGAATCTGCTCCTCCAAAAATCTGAATTTGAAGCTCACCTTTTAAACAGCCGTATTTCATACAAAATTTTTCTATCATCAACGGAACTCCCGTTGTTGCATAATATCCAGGCCTGGAGAAGCTGTCCTCAAAGGTTGCTGGTTCAGGCAGTGCCACGTGGATCATTGCTCCTGCCTTTTTTATTGGACTGTATGCCGTTACTGCCACACAGGATGCCAAGGCATAAGTCTTTAACGTATTAATTCCGCCGTTTGATACGGCATATTCTCCGATCCCTATTATCAATTGCATTTGTATCACCTACTTCAACATTGCCAATAAAACCTGCGGTATATTCTGCAAGGAGGTTTGCTTTTCCACGGCACCGATATCGAAGGCAACCTTGGGCATCCCATATACTATGGAAGATTGCTCATCCTGACCTATGGTCCTCGCTCCCTTCCTCCTCATGGCGAGAAGCCCTCTAGCTCCGTCATAGCCCATTCCGGTAAGCATAATTCCTACTGCGGAGCTTCCTGCCTCCCTGGCGACCGACTCAAACAAAACATCAACAGACGGGCAATGTCCGTTAACTTTTTCTCCCTGAAAAGTTTCAATTCTTATTTTATCCCCCAGTTTTTTAATTCTCATGTGCTGGTCGCCGGGAGCTATCAGCACTTTTCCAGGCTCCAGCCAGTCGCCCGTCCGGGCTTCCTTCACATTTAACAATGTTTGATTGTTCAGTCTCTGAGCAAACATATTGGAAAATACAGGCGGAATGTGCTGAACTATAAGTATTCCGGGCATCTCGGCCGGTAATCCTTTTAACAGCTTGTATATTGCCTCGGTCCCACCTGTTGACGCGCCGACAGCTATTATTTTATTTGTGTTTATTTTACCTGCCGAGGTACTAACTGCGTCTATTGAATTGCTCCTGCTGATTTTTGCATTTGCCGCAATTTTTATTTTTGATATAATATCCATCAAAAATTTTTCCACACTTTTGGCCGATTGAATTTCCGGTTTGGTTACAAAATCAACAGCGCCTGCATTCATTGCATCAAACACGGCTTCACTTACGGTACTGATGACAATTACGGGCAGCGGATGCTGGGGGAGCAGCCTTCTTATGAATTCGATCCCGTTCATTTTTGGCATTTCAACATCACAGGTCATTACATCGGGCTCAAACTGAAGTATCTTGTCTCTTGCATCAAATGGATCGGTTGCCCTGGCAACCACTTCAATGGAGGGATCGGTTTCAATTCCTCTCGCTATTACCTCTCTGAAAAGCAAACTGTCATCTACCACCAATACTTTTATCTTTTTGCCGTTCATATGACCACTCCTCGTTATTCTTTTCTGTAAATTGATGGCAATATGTACTTAAATCTCGTCGTTTCCCTGTTCAGGGATTCCGAATGTCCTATAAACAAATAACCCCCATATTCCAAATTATCATAGAATTTTTCAACAAGCCTGTTTTTAGTTTCATTGTCAAAATAAATCATTACATTACGGCAGAAGATAGTATGCATCTTTTTTCTGAAAGGGAAAACGTTATCCATAAGATTTAACTTTCTGTATATTACTTCATTTCTGATTTTATCATTCAGAACGGAATTTTCATTATCATAAGCTTTAAAATAATTTCTTTTCCAGCCGGCCGGCAACGGCTCAATTCTTTCATTGCTGTAAACTCCCTTAACGGCTGTATCCAAAACCTGTTCAGATATATCTGTGGCAAGTATCTTTGTGTCCCACCACATTTTTACCTTTCCAAAAAACTCATCGATAAGCATGGCCAGAGTATAGGCTTCCTCCCCTGTAGAACAAGCCGCGCACCAGATACGGAGATCTTTTTCCTTGACTGTTTCCGACAGATAGGGCAGTACCTTGTCCCTGAAATAGTAAAAATGACTGGCTTCCCTCATAAAAAAGGTATGGTTGGTCGTAATCCTGTCAACAAGAGTAATTACCGCATTTCCTGTTTTGTCCGAAACAAGGTGGTTGTAGTATTCGGTAAAACTTGTGAATCCGGCCTGCTGCAATACATTATGAAGTCTTCCTGATACCAGCGTCATCTTTTCTTCCTTAAGCCTTATCCCGTAGTTTGCCTTGATATAGTCAGATAACTGTTGAAATTCTTTTTTAGTTATTTCTACCACGTTATCACCTGCAATTCTATTATGGTTTTATAATGAGGCTGTTGCAAAACGTATAAATATACAAAGCTTTCTATAGAGAGTGTCGCAAAATGAAAGGAAATTCATTTTGCGACACTCTCTTTTACCGCTGTATAAGCTCTTAAATAATTTTTATCAATACTTCCCAAACTCTCTGTCACTTAAGACAATTTTCTTTGGGGCAGCTGCTGCGGCTTCCTTATGTGCTTCGTTCATCTTCTGCAAACCCTTATTGGTATTCATCTGGTCCAACATCCTTAATATGCCGGAATTTATTTCATCCCCGCCCTTATAGGTATGGACTGCATTCTGAGATCTTCTCAGCTTGAATCTTGATACCTGTTCTTTCAAAAGCTCAGCCTGACTGGAAAGCTCTTCACTGGCAGCAGCACTTTCCTCGGAAGTAGCCGAATTTGTCTGGACAACCTCCGAAACCTGCATAATACCCTGGTTAACCTGGGCAATCCCCGAAGCCTGTTCATTTGATGCCACAGCAATATTGCTGACCAGATTGGCTACCTTTGTCACATCTTCAACTATTTTATTCAGCGCCTCTGCCGTCTGATTTGCTATTTTTGTACCGCCTTCAACCTTTTTGATTGAACCCTCGATCATATCTGTGGTTTCTTTCGCAGCATTTGCCGACCTGGCTGCAAGGTTTCGCACTTCTTCCGCCACTACTGCAAACCCTTTTCCGTGCTGACCTGCTCTCGCAGCTTCAACCGCGGCATTAAGGGCCAGTATGTTGGTCTGAAAGGCAATGTCATCAATAACCTTGATAATTTTTGATATGCTGCTGGAGGACTCGTTGATTTCCTCCATGGCATTCAACATTTCTTTCATCTGGTCATTTCCCTGAACGGCATTTCCCTTTGCTGTTATTGCCAGAGAATTTGCCTGATTTGCATTATCCGCATTCATTCTGGTTTGTGAAGCAATCTCTTCAAGTGATGCAGTGAGCTCTTCCACTGAGCTGGCCTGCTCGGTAGCTCCCTGTGACAGCGCCATACTGGAATCGGAAACCTGCCTTGACCCCGAAGCGACCTGTTCTGCCGCAATGTTGATATTTGACATCACATCATTGAGATTATCGGTCATTTTTGTAAATCCCTTTGCTAATATACCAACCTCGTCATTGGTATTTACATCTATACTGACATCAAGATTTCCGTCGGCTATTTGGTTTGCAGATATAACCAGCTTGTTAAGGGGTTTGCTTATTATACCTGCGATTATTAAACCAAGTCCGATTGACAGTATAATGCCTCCCAGAATAATTGCAATCATGAGAACAGACTGGCTCTGATAGTCTGCTGCGTTTTGGTTTGATTTACTGAGAGCATTATCGGAATTATATTTAACAAGTTCATTGATAGTATTTTCAACTTCCACTCTGGCATTTGTGAACTCAGGCATTCTTCTTACAGCTTCATCATATTTTTCTGCCTTAACCAGTTCCAGGTGTTCGGTACGTATTGATCTGTATGTTGTCAGGTCGGCCTTGAGCCGGTCAAACAAATCTTTGTTGGTTTTGTCATTTCCAATGGTTTTTTCATATTCGGTCAATATGCTGTCTGTGTCATTTGAGTAATTGTTTATTTCTTCATATCTCTCCTGGAATTTTGAAGCATCTCTGTCATACACCATCAGTATGTAGTCGGATCTTATTATAAGCATTGACCTCTGAATTTTTGAAAGGCTTGTAGCGGGAAGAAAGTTGCTGCGATACATATCGTCTCCGCGCTTGTTTATGGTATCCATATTATTTATGCCCAGTAATCCGACGACACCTGTAAATATGGCAAGAATAACGAAGCAAACAATTAATTTTATCCTTATTTTTAAATTTCCGAACCATTTCATAAAAAAGTTCCTCCCATTAAATGTTTAGTAGATTTTCCGTATCTTCATCATTCAAGAGTTTGTTGCAATCCAGTAAGAGTTTTACATCACTGTGAACCTTACCGATACCTTTTACGTATTTGTTCCCGCCCTTGCCAATTTCAGGCGGTGCTACGATTTCAGTATCCGGGATGGCGATAACCTCCGATACGCTGTCTACAATCAATCCAATCGATAAATCACTGATGTCGATTACAATCACACAGGTCCTGTCATTGTATTCCCTGAAATTCTTTTTGAACCTGAGCCTTACATCCATTACAGGAATGATTTTCCCCCGCAGATTAATAATTCCCTTGATATAATCCGGGAGCTCAGGCACTTCTGTTACGGGCTGAATACCGATTATCTCCGTAACATGAGTTATTTCAATTCCATAGGCCTCTTTATCAAGATTAAATGTGAGAAATCTGCCTTTCTGAGTGTCTTCCTCTCTTTCATCCATTTCCTTTTCCAGCAATTCCCTGCCCATGCTTTCTGACATATATAAACTCCTTTCTGCTGAATTCAGATGTTACAGCCCGCTATATGTTCACCAGTCCACCGATGTCAAGGATCAGGCTGATACTGCCATCCCCCAGCAAAGTGCACCCGGTAAGTCCTTTTACCTTTCTTTTTGCTTTGATATATTCCGGCAGTGACTTTACCACGACCTGCTGCTGTCCCAGCAGCTCATCGGCAAATATACACAAAGTTTTGTTCTCATGCTCCACCATTATCATAATTCCATCAATAAATTCGGTAATACCGGTTTTGACCTTATACAACTGATGAAGCCGTAAAATCGGATAGCACATTCCCCTCACCATAATCATCTCATTCCCGTCAGGGTCTTTTATAAGGTCATTTGCATTTGGTCTGAAAGATTCTTTTATAGCTTTTGTCGGTATGGTATAACGGGAGTTGCCAACCTGTATGTTCATCCCGTCAATAATGGCCAGGGTCAGAGGAATTTTCAGTGTTATCACCGATCCTCTTCCTTCTTCGCTGTCCACCGAAACGGAACCTCCGACCGACTCTATATTTCTCACTACAACGTCCATACCAACGCCTCTGCCGCTGAACTCCGTTACTTTTTCCTTTGTGGAAAAACCCGGCAAAAAGATAAGGTTGTATATCTCTCTGTCAGACATTTCATTTGCCGGTTTAAACAATAATCCGTTTTTATCGGCTTTTTCAAGGATTCTTTGTTTGTTGAGCCCCTTACCGTCATCCTTAACAAGAATTACGACATCACTGCCGGAATTTTTTGCTTCCAGAGTTATTTTACCGGCCGGCGTTTTGCCGATGACCTCTCTGTCTGCTGCAGATTCTATCCCGTGGTCAATGGAGTTTCTGACAAGATGCATCAACGGGTCGGAAATGTGTTCAATTATATTTTTATCCACTTCTGTTTCTTCACCTATGAGCTCAAGCTTAACCTCTTTATCAAGTTTCTTGCACATATCTCTTACAATCCTGTGCATCTTCTGAAAGGTCATGGCTAAAGGTACCATTCTTATGGACATGACCATATCCTGGATATCACTTGTGATTTTATGTAATTGTCCTGCCGCTTTCATGAAGTTGTCCAGCTGAAGCCCTTTTAAATCAGGGTTTTGTGTAACCATGGCCTCCGAAATTACCATCTCTCCCACAAGATCCATGAGTTTGTCCAGTTTCGTTATGCTGACACTTATGATACTTTGGCCCGTACCCGTGGATACTTCTTTTTCAGCAGTTTCGGTACTGTCGGGATTTATCCGGGGAACCACAACCGGATTTGCTTCAGCAGCAGTTGTTTTAGCTTTCAGGAATTGACTTAATTCAGTATCATCTTCAAGCTGGATAAGCTCCAATTCTCTAAGAAATACCGTCTGGTTAAAAAAATCATTCAATTCCTTATAATTTTTTTGCGTTTTGAAGTAGATTTTAAACCCCTGGTCCCTTATGACTCCTATGCTCTCATCATTATCGATGATATCCTCGGGATAAAAACAGACTTCATCTGAAAATTCCCTGATATTATGAATAACAGTAAAAGCTCTGATATTCTCCATCTCACAGCCATCCTCAAAAAACAGAACCGCTTTGTACGAGTTTGTATAGATATTTATATCACTTTTGATAGGAGTAATATAGTAGCGGGGCTGTTCGGTCAACTCCTGTTCCTCTTCCGGCTTTGAACCATTGCAAGGGTTTTTGAGTTTTATTTGACTTAAAAAAGCTTTTATAGCTTCTATTATTTCAGAAGGGTTTTCGTTTGCCTTCTCTCCATCCACAATTTTTTGAAGTTCAACCTTAATAAAGTCAACTCCGGATAAAATATGATCTGAAAGAAGCGAATAATCAATATTTTCAGGCTTCTGCTCTCTCAGGAAATAAAAGAGATCCTCAATTGAATGGGCAAGGACGGATATGTTGTTAAAAAGCATCATTGCTGATGAGCCCTTGATTGTATGCATGATTCTGAATATTTCATTTATTGCTGTCTGGGAATAACAGTTGGATTTCTCAGACTCCAGAATACACATTTCCAACTGCTCGATGTTCTGAGTCGTTTCAAATATGTACATATCAAGCATGGGCTCACCGGAAAACTGACCTGCCAAGAGACCGCCTCCTTTTAAAACCAGTACAATATTCTATATATTCAGGGCGCATCCTTTGGGCTGATTTTCCTGATGACTGCATTGTCCTCTGAAAAATCCGCTCCAATTTATGCACCCAATATGCAGAATATTGTACCAGCTAATTTTACATATTAGCTATCTTATTTAATGTCTGTATCAAATGCTCTTCTTTGAAAGGTTTTACAATAAATGTCTTTGCACCGCTGATAATGGCCTCTTTAACCCTGGCTTCCTGTCCCATTGCCGATAATATGACTACTTTCGCCTTTTGATCCAGTTCCAAAATAGATTTCAATGCCTGTATTCCATCCAGTTCGGGCATGGTAATATCCATAGTAACAACATCGGGCTTCAGTTTGGTGTAAAGCTTTATGGCTTCATATCCGTTTTCAGCTTCACCTGCTACTTCAAAACCGTTACTCTCAAGCATGGTTCTTAATGATAGTCTCATAAATGATGCGTCGTCTACAATAAGTACTTTCTTCAAATCTGTCACTCTCCTTATGCCTTTATAAATACATATGAATGCAGTATTGCCGCTTGCTTTACTAAAAGACGTATTCCCAGGCTGCACAGTGCATGATAATTTAATGCATTGTACAGGAAAGGATATTTTCATAAAAAGTTAACGAAATGCTCTTAATATGATTACAGATTCCCTACACTTAATACGATATTTTCTAACAAATACCATCATAATTATATGATTTTTAACATTTTATGTCAACGCACAACAGATAAGTATTTAACATACAAATGATATTGGTTATTTATTAATTTCCATGGTATTATTTTGATTCCCATTGAGCAGATAGGCCAGAATCAAGTTATCCATTTCTCTGCTGATCTCCAATACTTCGCTGCTGTCACAGTCATAAGCTTCAACCATATCATTAAGCTTTTTCCGTAAAATCTCTATCTCGGTAATCATATTTTCAACTCCTATATCTTAAACCGTTCAACAAGAGACATCAACTCTCTGGCTCCTTGTGAATTCTGATCTGCAAGCCTTGTTTCCTGAATTGTTTTTTCAACTATATCGTTTGTTTTCTCAGCAATATCCTGTACTCCTTTGGCACTTTCATTTATGGTGGCGGCTACTTCATTCATTGCCGTAGATATGCTTGAGACTGCAGTGTCAAGCTGGTTCGCAGCAAGTTCAAATTCCGCCATAAGATTATTAATATATTCCGCATCACTGTTGTATTGCTCACTTACCTTTGTCAGCTTTTCGTAATCCGTGAGGACATTTTTATCTACGAATGTAAGTATGGCTTCGGAATTTTCCTTCATATGTCCTACTGAAGAGTAGACATTTTTTACAATTCCCTGAATACCAGCCGCTGTTTTCGAGGATTCTTCGGCCAGTTTTCTTATTTCATCAGCTACAACCGCGAAACCCTTTCCTGCCTCTCCGGCCCTTGCAGCTTCAATTGCCGCATTCAAAGCCAGAAGATTTGTTTGAGCTGTAACCGAGAGTATGGTCTCAGCTAATAAACTTATCTGAGTAATAGTATTTGATTCCTGTATTGCATTTTCCATTTTAGCCTTGACATTTTCATAGATTTCCCTGGCATTTTTCGCAGACTCCATTGCATCCAGTCTCAGCGCATTTGCTCTTTCTGTTATTTGTCCGGATTTTTCCGCTCCGTCTTTTACTCTTTGAGCGATTGCACTGACACTTGAGTCAATTTCCCCGGTTGTAGCAGTTATTTCTTCAGAGGAGGCTGCCGTTTGCTCCATACCCGCCGACAATTGCTCCGTTGTTGCAGAATTATCATGGGCATTTTCCTGAATGTTGTTTGACAGACTTTCCATCTTCCCGGCATTTTCCATTACAACCTGTGATACATCCTGGAGTTTTCCCGCCATTTCTCTCAACACCTGGCGGGTTTTGAATGTGGCCTTTGCAATAATTCCGGTCTCATCCCTGTTCTTGCTGAGATATTCATATTTATCATCGTATTTTAAATCCAGCTCTGCGGTTTTATTTATAAGCTGGGTAAGTCTAATGATCGGGTTGGATATCCTGGTGGCTATCAAAAACCCTGAAAGCAGAGACAATACCACCAAAATTAAACCTGCGGCAAGTATATAATATATCATGCTGTTTACAGGCGCCATTATGTCACCAATATCACCTGTTACAATGACAGTCCATTTAGTCTCGCGAATCACACTGTAAGCGGCCTGTTTCAATTTTCCGTTATAATTATATTGAACTACATCCGGCTCTACCGCTTCCCCCTTCTTTATTCTTTGCACAACTGCATTTATCTGTGCATTCTCAACCGGTTTGCCTATTTTTTGTCTGTCGGGATGATAAAGCATATTCCCAGTTTCATCCATCAGATATGAATAGCTTGAATCAGTTCCAAGTATCCGGGTATCGGCCAAATACCCGACAATGCTGTCGGCATGCACAGCAGCCGCTGCAAAACCTGCAAGCTGTCCATCCACCTTTACCGGCTGTATAAAAACCACTATAAATGCACCTGTTGACTTGGATTTAAGAGTTTCACTGATTACAGGCTGACCTGAAGCCAATGCATTTTTTATGTAATTCCTGTCATTAATATCTGTCCCCAGCAGTTTGGGATCACTGTCGGCACAAATAATCCCCTGAGTGTTAACAATAAAAATATGTTCAATATTTCCTGCATCCTTGACCATCTGTTGAAGCTTCAAACCGAAATCCGCCTGCATATCGGTAAATACTTCACCATTTTTTGATTTTGTCAGTATCTCTTTAACTTCCTCCTGGTCGGCAACCAATTGAATATTCCGTTTTTCCTTATCAATCATTGAGCGGATGATGGTTGCATCCTGCTGGTTTATTTCTGTCATGGAAGATCGTGTAATGTCACTGATGGTATCCGTGGACTTTAACAGAGCTATAGTCCCCATAATTACTATTGTCAGCAACATCATTGTAATCATTGCAATAGACAGTTTAACCCTTAATTTCATAGATTTGAAACCTCCTGATAACTAATTTTATTCTGTTCCTCGATCTTTTTAATGATATCTGCTTCCTGCACGGGTTTGCTTAAGAGATAACCCTGAATTTTATGACATTTATGTTTGATGAGGTAATCCATTTGTTCCTGTGTTTCAACCCCTTCGGCTACCACACACAGGTCCATGGACCGTCCTATTTTTACAATCAGATCCGTAAGGGATTTGTCATTGCCCGTATTTGATATTGTATCTATAAAAGACTTGTCCACCTTTAAAGTCGTTATTGGCAGATTCTTCAAATAATTCAGAGAAGAGTAGCCCTTTCCAAAGTCATCCAAAGCGATGTTGATTCCCCTTGCACGCAGTAATTTGAGTTTTCCTGCAATTACCTCATATGACTCCATTAATATGGATTCTGTTATTTCAAGTTCGACCTGTTTGGGGTTCAGCCCGACAGAGTCTATAGTATCCATAACCATATGGGCAAAATCATCCTGCAGAAGCTGGAGCATAGATATATTTACCGAAATATTAAAGCCCTTATGACCCATTTTCTCAAGATTGCTCAGAAATCTGCAGGCCTCTCTGAGCACCCACTCTCCAATTGGTATTATCAGGTGCGTTGCCTCTGCAATACTGATAAACTTCATTGGAGATACAGGACCCAGCTCCGGACTTCTCCACCGCAGCAGCGCCTCAAAACCAGAAATCACGCTGCGCTTTATATCAAGCTGCGGTTGATAGTACAATTCGAATTCATTATTATCCAGGGCATTTCTAAGATGTTTTTCTATTACCATTCTTTCAGTCATTTCTTCGTTCATGGGAGTATTAAAAAAAACTATCCTGTTTCTGCCTGCTTCCTTTGCTTTGTATACTGCAATATCTGCACTTTTAAGTAATTCGTCCGTTTCATTTCCGTGTTCGGGATAGGTGGATACACCAATACTTGTGGTTGAATAAATATTTAATTTGCCAACTACGAAACAGGGCTTGAATGCCTTGAGAATATTAACTGCTATTCTTTCCAGATATTCTTTTTTATAATATTTTTCAACCAGAACTAAAAATTCGTCCCCGCCGATTCTGTATACTGTTGAATTTAATATTCCGTTTTCCAGAAGTCTCTCACTTATCTTCTTAAGCAGGAGATCTCCAAATCTATGCCCCATTGTGTCATTTACATACTTGAAATTATCTATGTCTATATAAATCAAGGCAAATTTCTCCCCGCCGCTTTTGTTAATAAGAGAATTCAATTTTTCATTTAGTGCAAATCTGTTTTCCAAACCCGTAAGCTGATCGTGATATGCCTGGTGGTGCAGCCTGTGCTCATATTCCTTCAATTCTGTTATATCGGTATAAGAACCGGCCATATGGCAAAGCTCTCCATTATCATTGAAGTAGGCTTTCCCCCTGGCATGGATCCATATATACTTTCCGTCCTTCCTCTTGAAGCGGTACTCACAATTGTAATAGGGCGTTTTGCAGCGTTTGTGGATCAGCATCCTGTCTCTGACAACAGCTCTGTCCTCCGGGTGAATAAAGCTCTCCCAGCCTCCCTCAGCTTCCTCAATGTCAGATTTGCTGTAACCCGTAATCTGATACCACCTGTCGGAGAAAATGCTTACACCGTTCACTTCCTGCCAGATGGCATCATTTGCCGCTTCAGATACAAATCTGTATCGTTCTTCACTTTCCTCAATTTTTTTTTGATCAATCAGAATTTGCCGGTACTGCTCTTTCAGCTCTTTTTGTGACTCTGCCAACTGTCTGTTTGCGGTTTCAAGCTTTATGTTGGCATCGGAGAAATCATTACAGCTTTGCTTTAATTCAGCCTCCGTTTTCTTTATTTGATTTATAGATTTGTTTATAAGAAAATATATTAATATTCCTGAAATAATAACATATAAACAACCCTTGATTAAACTGAAAATGGTTACCAATTCCTTATCATGTACCATAAAGTTAAGTATTTTATCAGATAAAAGTATCCATGCGGCTCCGATCATCAAATAAATAGCTGTGATTTTTAAAGAAATCTTATCCGGTTTGTTAAAAAACAACTTTCTCCCCCCATCCTACGCTTACTATGGAAGCACTTACTCTAGCGGTCTGTAACATCCAGCAGACCACTGGTATCCTTAACAAACAAATAAAGGATAAACTAGTATTTATATTCCAATAATACAAGCTTATCCTTTAAACCAAAATGGAAATATGTTAGAATCTACCCCGAATTTTTTCGGTTTTTGTAGAATTTTTACTTTTTGTGACGAAATTCAGATAGTGATCTGCCGGTATGTTTTTTGAATAGTTTTCCAAAATACTCCACATCTTTAAAGCCAAGTATTTCGGCAGCCTCATAAGTTTTTAACCCACCGGCCATCAACTGCTTTCCTCTTTCAATTTTAACTTTGGTAAGGTATTCAATGAAGGACAATCCAGTTTTCTGCTTAAAGACCTCACTTATATAGGTCCTGTTCATGTATAGATTTTCTGAGACCGTTTGCAGAGACAGTCCATTATCAATATTCCGGAGTACATATTTGCATACTTCCCAGACAATTCCTTTTTCAGGATACCCTAATTGCAGAGTGTTAAAAACAGAAATAATACTATTGACATCCTTCATTATAAAATCCAATATTTCATTAAAACTATCAAATTGGTGTATGTTGATTATGTCAAGCCCCTCTACGTCAATAAATTTTTCAAACCAGTCATTTGCGTCGAGAATTGCTTCAATTACCTGGGGAACACCTTTTTTCATTACACCTTCGACCTTCATTATGTCATAGTCAAGACCGGCTCCAATCCTTTCTATAATATGCCTGATCTTTTCACCCGCTTTGCCGTCCCTGCTTTGAATCAATTCAACAATCTTACCTATGTCGGCATCGTGGAAAAATTCTTCGGTTTTCTCTTTGAACGCCTCTTCAAGTTTTTTAACCCTCTCTGTCTCACGCTGTTTATTCACTATATGCTCATGAGCTCTTTTAAGCAATTTTTCCAACTCTTCTGCATTGGCCGGTTTGGCTAAAAAATCAAATGCACCAAGGATTATCCCCTGCCTGGCATAGCTGAATTCACTGAAATCACTTAACAGAACAACACAGGGACATAGATTTTGTGCGACAATTTTGCTTAACAATTCCATCCCATCTACTTTGGGCATTTTTATATCTGTAATTACCAGATCTGCTTTGTTTCTTCGAAGTTTTTCAAGTGCCTCTTCACCATTTTTTGCTTCATCAATAACAGTAAATCCTGATTTTTCGCCCCAAACAGGCAGCCGCTTTAACTCCAGCCTCACAACCTCCATATCGTCAACCAGCATAACCTTCAGCAAATATCCTACCTCCTCGGCCAATTCCTTTGTATAACCATATTTTTAAGTTTTAATTAATTTTTTCAACGTAGGGTATTGTAAAATATATTGTAGCCCCAACTCCTTGCGCTCCCTCTATCCAGGTACTGCCGCCATGTTTTTCGATAATTTTCTTTATAGTAACCAGACCGATCCCGGAACCTTCAAATTCATCGCTGGTATGAAGCCTTTGAAAAATACCGTAAAGCTTGCTTGAATAACTCATATCAAAACCGATCCCATTATCCTTGACATAAAATGTATACTCTTTTTCAGTCAGCGTTGTACCTATTCTGATTTGCGCTTTTTCACATCCTTTTGTGAACTTGAAGGCATTTGATAATATATTGTTAATTACCTGTTTAAAAAGGATTCTGTCAGCAATTACATTCGGAAGTCCTGTTTCAATAATAAGATCTATGTTCCTGCCTGTATATGCCGCTTTCATTGCAGTAAAACAAGCCTGGAACACATCTTCTGTGTTAACCTCTTCAAAATTAAGTTCTGATCTTGAAGCGGTCGTATACAAAAGCAATTTATTTATCATATCCATCATTTCCTTCGATATGTTTCTGACACTTGCAAGCATTTCGACCGCATCTCTGTTTATTGACCTTCCATAATCCTCCATAATGATCCTGATATAACTGTCCACAGCTCTCAGAGGTGATTTCAGGTCATGTGACACTGTATAGGTAAAAGCCTCAAGCTGTAAAACAGCCGATTGAAGCTCCTGTGTCCTCTCCTGTACCCTTTCCTCCAATTCCTCATTCAACTTGCGGACTTCCTTTATTGCCAATTTATAATTGGTTATATTTTCAAATACTACTCCTATCTGTTTCTCATTTAATTTAAACGCATTGACAAGAAAAAATTGATTGTCTTTGGCGTCATAGGCTTCAAACTGCTCTGTTTCCCCGGTCAGAAGCACTCTCATGTATATTGACTGATTACGGTTTACATTTGCAAAAACCTCTGTCCAGGTTTGACCCGAAACAATAGAAACACTGGTTTTCATTTGTAATAAATAACTTTGATTATATTCAATGAATCTTATATCCTGAATTTTATTCTCATAATCCAAAACAGGCTCAAAAACCACATAACCATTAAGCATCTTTTCATATAGCTGTTTGTAGCGTGTTTCACTCTGAACCAGGCTTTTCTGTATTTCGGTCAGTTCATCGTACTGCATCCTGAGTTCTTCGTCGGAGGCCGTCAATTCCTCGTAAAGCTGCGACAGCTCCGTATTGCTGTCGGCCAGCTCCTGCTTTATTTTATTAATCCTGATAAGGTAAAGCAGCAATATTATAATAAAACCGCATAGCAATACAATTATTATTGCGGCTGATATAAAAAAATTTTTATTTTCACTGAATACTGAATAGGGGTTATTTATTATTATACTTTTGTCGGGAACGCGGTTTGAACTGATATTAAACGAATCAAGCACTTTATAATCAAACATCAGCTGAGTTGTTTTATCTTTATAAACGGGAATATCCGAAATTTTCTCCCCGTTTATCACCCTTAAAGCCATTTTACCTGCCAGCTCTCCCTGAATCCGGCCGCTGAGCATGCTTCCGCCCAAAGCACCGTATCCCAGTCCGAATTCATAGAGATGATAAACCGGAACTTTACTGGTTTGGCATACCATTTCGGTAAAACTTTCAAACCCCAAGGAATTGCCGTCTGTATCGCTGAAATAGGTAGTTATAAGTATTATTCCTTCTTTGCCTACATCACCGACTTTATTGAGTATATCTCTGTAATTACCGGAATTTAAAGGTACCAGCCTTATATAAGGACAAACATCACTGGCTGTCTTGTTTATCAATTCCCAGGTTGAAATACCGCTTTCCGAATTATCAAATACTACGTAAATATCCTTTAATTCAGGGTTTATTCTCAAGGCTGCTTTAATTGTACCTTCGGCATCCACTTCCTCCACTATTCCCGTTACGTTTTCCTTTCCGTCAGCCAAAGCTTTAACCCCTTCGGGATTTACACCGCAGAAAACAACCGGAGCACTGCCAAACAGTTCTTCTCTGTTATCTAACGCAAATTTAAGAGCGGCATCATCAGTAGTAATTATCACGTCAATTTTCTTTTGATAGTATTTATACTTCATATAATTATGTAAATACTGTAAGTTCCGCCCGGTGGGATAAGTCTTCCAATCCATATATTCTACGGATATATCAAACATTTCTCCGGCTTTATCAAGCGTGTCCAAAATTCCGTCGCTCTCATTTTTAGTCCACGATAAGCCTTCTGAATATGAATTTATAATCAGAATATTTTTTTTATTTAGATTACTTGCATATGTACTGAATCCGGGATAAATAAAAAGTGTCAAAATAATGAAAAGCAAAAGTTTAAGCCCTATACCAAAACTCTTTTTTACAACCAAGAAAATAGCACTCCCTCCCGCTGGATTCATTTAATTATTATATAGAATAAAACAACTTATTCAAGTGTTTTAATTAATTATTTTATTCCCTTTTTTATACAAAATAAAACAGGATTAAACATAATTTACTAATTCTTTTGTTCCAGTAAAAATTAGTACTCATAAAAGGATTTCCGTTTTTGGAAATATCACAGAATATAATCGGCTAAAAGAGTAAAAATAAAGGATAAATAATATTTTAGGAGGAATAAGCATTATGTCCGATAAAGATATAGAAAAGTCCTACCAACGAAGCGCAGGTACCATGCGCGGAGATAACACAACCTTCGGAACTAAGCTTACAAATGAACACTCAAACGACCCAAATACCCATACCGATATTCATAATCGCATACAGGTGGATTACAACAAAATTCAAAAATCTCCCTCCATGGAAGATGTTCACAATTGGCAGAGAGAACATATTCAGAAGAATGATCAATCAAAAGAAGGCTATCCATTAAATGTTATAATTGATCCTGCAATGAGAGAGATGTATCAGGTGGTTCATGATGCAGGAATGACAAATGTGTTTGACAGATTCAGCCAGCAGCAGCCCATCCAGTGTAAATTCTGTATTGAGGGCCTGTCCTGCCAGCTTTGTGCAAACGGGCCCTGCCGTATAAATGACAAGGTTCCGAGAGGAACCTGCGGTGTAGACGCACACACCATGGTTTCAAGAAATTTTGTATACCGTCATGTCACCATCGGAACCTCCGCCAATATATTCCACTGCCACCAAGCGGCCAGGACCTTAAAGGCTGCCGGTGAACACCCTGAGAGCGGACTCAGGATCAGAGATCCTCAAAAATTAAAAAAATATGCCGACATGGCCGGCCTGAACATAAACGTACCCACGGAAAAGCTTGCCGTAGATTTTGCGCAGTGGGTTATTGATGATATACATGCACCTTTCCACCTACCTTCAAAAACAGTCGAAGCCTTTGCACCCGAAAAACGTAAGGAACTCTGGAGGCAACTGGGTCTATTCCCGGGCGGCGGCTATAGTGAAGTGGCATATGCCCAGACACGCTGCATGACCAATTTCACCTCCGATCCGGTAGAATTCCTGCTCAACAGTGTCAGACTTGGAGTTGCAAATGAATATCAGGGCCTTTTCCTTCTGGATATAATACAGGAAATCCTGATGGGTACTCAGGAAATTGCTATGAAAAAACAAAATATGGGCCTGTTGAAGGAAGGAATGATCAATGTGGTCACCAACGGGCATATGCCTTTACTGGCACATGTTGCCATTGATCTGGCCTCCACCGACGAATGGCAGCAAAAGGCCAAAGCCGCCGGAGCCGACGGGATACAGATTCTGGGGCATGTTTGTGAAGGACAGCAGCTCATCAATTATGAAGGTACCCATAACCAGAAGGGCTACGGCGGTCAGGAGGGTGAATGGCTTTCACAGGAATATCTGCTTGCAACAGGTGTTGTGGATATGTTCATGTTTGACTACAACTGTACAGTCCCCACCATGCCTCTGTACGCAAAACGTTTTGGAACAAAGCTGCTCAGCACACATCCCGTCATACGTCTTCAGGGAACCGAAGCTCTTGATTTCGTGCCTGAAAAGATGAAAGAGCAGGCTGAAAAAGCTCTTGAAATGGCAATAGATGCTTTCAAACAGAGAAAGTCCGAAAACCGCAAGACATATATTCCGCCCCATACCTCTGATTGTATGGTGGGCTTCAGCACCGAGTCGGTCAGAAAGGCTCTGGGCGGAAGCTTTGATCCGCTAATCGAGCAGATTGCCAACGGAAATATCAGAGGGATAGCTACCATAGTAGGATGCACCACCGCACGATATGGACAGGGAGGCAGCAATATCTTCAGGATCACAAAAGGACTTATCGAAAAAAATATCCTTGTGCTTTCAGGCGGCTGCACCTCTTCTGTCATGGAATACACCGGCCTTACAAATCCCGCTGCCGCCGAGGAATGCGGCGAGGGCCTGAAAGCGGTCTGCAAACAGCTGGGCATCCCGCCTGTACTCACCTATGGTGCCTGTGTGGATATCGGCAAAATGACTCATACTGCCAAGGAACTGGCCGATGCCCTTAATGTTGACACAAACCTGCTGCCTCTGGTAATCGGTGCACCGGAATATCTTGAGCAAAAAGCCGTTGCCGACGCCTGTACGGCAGTTGCACTGGGCTGGCTGGTCCATGTGGCACCCGTGCCCTCCATAACGGGAAGTGATGTTGTGGTAAAGACTCTTACCGAGACAACAGAAACACTTGGACTTGGAAAGGTTGTAGTGGAACTGGATGCTGAAAAAACAATACAGATATATGTGGACCATATTGAAAAGAAACGTAAGGAACTGGGTCTAAACTAACCTCTTAACCCGGAATGAAAACTTCAAATAATTGCATTGTAAAAGGAGAACGGCATGGACTTGAAAAATATTCAGGACAATATGGTTTTCAGCGATAAAACATTTACAAAACGGATTTTGTTCTCAACCCCCGAGGTACTTTCTTTTATACTAAATCTTATGCCGGGGCAGACATTACCCGTTCACAAGCACGAAAACTCCGGTTTGGTTTATACTGTGCTCTCAGGCTGCGGGCAAATAAAAATTAATGATGAAGTGTCGGACATAATCTTTGGTTCGGCAGGCTTTGCAAAGGGGCAGGACGATTTCAGCATACCGTCTGTTTCCGAAGATATGAGTCTGTTAGTGTCAATCAGTCCTAATCCGGCTAACAACATTTATTCCCAGGCTATTGGCTGATCGGCTTCAACTGACATTAATCTGCAAAATGAGCCGGACACCGCGGTACATTTCAAGAATGTCCAACCGTGTCCGGCTCATTTTTATGCGTTTATTCAATTTGACTGGTTAGGACGGTCAACCCTGTTCCAGTTGAGGAATTCGCTTAATTCTTTCATCAGTAAATATATCTGAAAAATCATCTGAATTTGTGGAAAATTCAGAAATGACTGCCCCTTCTTCACCGGCCTGGAACCAATGGAGAGTATTGGGATACAGGGTATATTGCTCACCGGGGTTCAGTTCAACTTCCTTCCACACGGTATAGTATTCTTCACTGCCTTTTGGGGCTTTGCAATGCGGTTCTGCTGTTTTTTCACCCTCCACATACAAATATACTCTGCCGCGCCTGCAGCGGAAGGTCTCTTCCTTCCCCGGAACTCCTCCCCTGTCGGGATGCCTGTGCTCAGGACATGTCTGATTGGGGAAAAGTACCATTTCCTTTGAACATACTCTTTCGGTATTAACATAGGTTATAAGCTGAAGCCCGGTTTGTTTTAAATCATTCAGTCCAAAATCGGCAACTTCGATCCTGTTCTTTTCTTCATCGGTAAGAATTATGTCCGCTTCCTCAAAATAGCGTAAAGCTCTTATAACCGCACTTTCATATTCCTGCTTGCCAATCAAGAATAACACTCCCTTCCCATCACCACTATTTATTTATTGATTAATTCAACAACGGCATAAAGCGGTAATTGATTAATTTTTATATTCATAACATTTCCCTCTATACCGGTTTCATATTTCAATTCCTGATCTTGTAGTGTATGAATTATTATATCACCAAACTCATGTTCTTTCATGCATATTTTTATATTGAGCTCGTCTATGGACTCGACCGCATCCAGCTCTTTGGAGTAGTCATAATTTACAAGATGTATTGCCAACCCGTTTTCCAGCGCATGGGTTTGCAGCCCCACCGAAGCATTATCCGTCTTGACTCTCCAGACATCTTTGTGCACCGCTTCAAACGCCGTATTAAATTCATTAAGGGCTTTTGGCTTATAGCTGTCATTCAAACAGTATACAACATTTTTATACTCTTTCATTTTTTCAAGCCAGCCGCCTATATTTTCGGCAGCATCTCCGAAAATCAATACTTTTCCGCCATTGGCAGCATATTTATCAATTGTTACCGCCTGATTTTCAGTAAGAGTATTACATGCGGGAAGTACTATCAATTCATAATTCTGAATGTCAGCAATACTAAAGGAGTCTTCCCTCAGGTCACCGTCTGCCATAAACTTAACATCATATGAAACCTGTTTTTTGGATAATTGTCTTGCTACCTCCCAGAACGGCATTCTCACGCCGTTTGGATCATCCGGATCTATTACGCTGTAGGAAAGAGTTCCCTCCTCCTCACCGTCCAGTACGCTGCTTGAATAACCTGTTATAGCCTCATTCCAGTAATTGCTGGGGAAGCTGTACAATACCAGCACATTGGCACCTGATTTTTTTGAATACAGCCTTTCATTGTTCAGAAGAAAATCCTGAACCTCCACGGTTACGTTACGCGGCGGCCAAAAAGCATCCTTTACGGTGTTTCCCATCCACGCACCATATGGTACCGACATATTGCACCCATATGCGGAAGCTTCTATGAGCAGAAGTCTGTAAAGATCATATCCCTTTCCGGCGTTTAACAGGTCCACCAGTTCATAAACAGCACTGCCGTAAGGATTTTCCGCAACAATTACGGGCTTTTCTCCGGCAAAACCGGCCACATACCTGTACCAGTGTGCCTGCTTTAATACGCTCTGCTTCATTTCGGTTATTATAACATCGGCGCTGGATTCCATAGGGTAGTATGAAGGCATTATATCAAAGAAATTACCTGAAACAAGGACTTCTCTGCCCTGCTGTCTGCCATATTCCTTTGCATAGTCGGCCAGTTCCTTAAAGTATTTCTTTATTGCGCGAAGCTGGAATTCCCAATAAAATTTAAATAGAGGCAATTCTTCAATATTGCCCGGATATACAACATTCCTGGCTTTCAGATATTCACCGTAGTTGAAGGTGTCCAGATCAACACCCTTTAATTCCTCAGGCAGCCTTCCTTTAGCCGCCAATTCCTTTAAATATGCATTGAACTGTTTCATACAATCCCTGCAGAAGCATCCTCCATACCTGACGGAAGTCATCGGCAGTTCACATTCGTCCAGCTGGATTCCGGCAACACCGGCATTTATCTGAATTTTCATTATCTGTTTCAGGTATTCTCTCCATACAGGATTATTTCTGCACATGGAATAAGCTATATGCTTATGATTCCTAACTTCCACCCACTCCGCATGGCAGGGTACCCCGTTGAAATCCCTGGCACAGCACTCCTCCCAGATATTTGTAACCTCTTTGCCGTCACTGTTATACAATCCATCGGGAAAATAGTCGGAGAATTTCTTTCCGAATACTTCATAATTTTCGTCTTTGGTAAATTCCCGCAGTCCGTACCAATCGTGGTCTTTATTGTCCTTTATTACATTGAGCTCCTTAAAGGATTTCTTGTCGCTGCTGTATATTGCAGGAAATTCCCAGCCCTGAACCTCAAAAACTATTCCAAAAACCTTTATGCCACGCTTGTTGCATTCAGCAATAAACTCCGAATCATTCATATATCCATAAAAACGCAGTCTGGGATCAACCTCTCCAAAGGCTTCATGTTCCAGATAGGGCAGTGATATTACTCCTCCGCCCAACGCCGACCATACCAGCAATGTACCGTTATATCTCTCCAGATCTTCGATCATCTGCATGCTTCTCAGCGGCAAACTGGGATGATAGCAGTGATTATCCTTGTACCAGCCGTCAAAATAAATACCTCTCTCCATTTCAAGCACCTTCCTTT